>DATJKB010000181.1:0-17695 GCA_035491875.1 Pyrinomonadaceae bacterium
CCAAACGGAACCAAGGAAGAGATTCTCAATCTCGTTGCGCAGGAGCCAAAAACGATATCGCAACTGGCGGAAGCACTGAAACTCGCGCCGCCAAGCGTTTACACTCACATCAACGACTTAATGAAAAGTGAGTTGCTACGCGAGTCGGTGGAGTGGGAGAAGAAGTATCCAACGGAGCGATACTACGAACCGAACTTTCCCGTCTTCAAAACTAAAGAGTGCAGAGAATTCATGTCACTGTGCGACGAGATGGCCCAGCAGGTGGCCCACATGTTCGAGCGAAAGCGCGCGAAGTTGGAACGAGCTTTCCAGAAAACAAGCCTTCCGAAACAGGGATGGGAATTTTCAGACGTCACGCAGTGCTTGTATGCGAACATGCAGCGACACGCTCGCATCTTACTTGAGGAGCGCGGATTGTTAGTCGCGCGTCAGAAACATAAGAACGGCGCCGATTGGGTTTTCTGGGCGCAGGAACCGCCGTCGTAATAGAATGTCCGATACGCTTCAGCTTGTCGTCTACTCGCCGAACACTCAACCCGACAGAGATCGCGCAACGAATGTCCGATACGCTTCAGCTTGTCGTCGTCGTCCCCAACGCTCAACTTCACCGGAATGAGTCAACGAATGTCCGATACGCTTCAGCTTGTCGTCGACGTTCCCAACACTCGACTTCACCGGAATGAGTCAACGAATGTCCGATACGCTTCAGCTTGTCGTCGACGTTCCCAACACTCAACTTCACAGTATCGGACATTTGTTGCGCGGTTTCTGTCGGTTGAGGGTTGGGCGAGTCGACGACAAGCTGAAGCGTATCGGACATTCGTTGCGCGATTTCTGTCAAGCTTGTGCACTGCGGCAACATAAAATGGCGTCTCCGCTGTTCACTTGCTATACTCCGCGCTTCACGAGGTCCCGGACGATTAGTTACATTCAGCTTTAATTAACACACGTAAAGATCACTCAGTGGAGGCACGACGAATGTCTCAGCTCGTCGCTGCTACAAACAACAAAACCCGAAATGGATTAGCAAGCCAAAATACGCATCTTCTCCGTGTCGCCATTGTTGCGTTAGCCGTCAGTGTTTCCTATTACGTCGGTGCGAAGATCGGCTTCGCTTTAACCTTTCAACCTCATCCAGTTTCAACTCTTTGGCCACCTAACGCGATTCTTCTTGCAGCGCTGTTGCTGTCGCCGAAACGCTGGTGGTGGGTCGTTCTACTTGCAGCATTTCCCGCCCACCTTCTCACCTAAGTCAATGCCAACGTTCCGCCGCTGATGATCCTGTGCTGGTTTGTCAGTAATTGCAGCGAGGCTCTGATTGGCGCTTGGCTGGCGCGTTTTCTGATAGGAAATGAAGTTACACTCGACACTACTTATCAAGTCTGGCGATTTATGTTGGTGTGCTTTGTCGCACCGTTCGCGTCTTCCTTTCTCGATGCGGGTTTTGTGAAGCTCAATGGTTTCGGTGCCAGCTCCTATTGGGACGTCTTCCGGATGCGCTGCGTCTCAAATGTGCTTGCCTCTTTGACCTTGGTGCCGCTCGCCGTGAGATGGCGACACGTCAGGATCGCGACGCTGCGAAAAGCTCCTTGGTCTCGGTACCTGGAAGCGGGTCTGCTCGCTGCTGGGTTGTTGCTGGTTACGGTCGTGATCTTTGCGACTCAAAGAGCAGGACAAAACACAGTGCCGGCACTTCTCTATCTTCCACTTCCATTTTTGCTCTGGGCAGCGACGCGGTTTGGGCCAAGAGCAGCGAGCACGGCACTATTGGCAGTCAGCTTTTTTGCCATTTGGGGAGCGATTCATGGCATTGGACCGTTTGCAACTCAATCTGCGGAAACCAATGCACTATCGGTACAGCTATTCCTAATCCTCACTTCAATGCCAATCCTCTTGTTAGCGGCATTGATAAAGGAGCGGGAGCGGGCGCAGAAGCAAGTTCGTCAAAGAGAAGAGCGATTTCAGTTGGCTTTGGAAGCCGCCCAAATGGGTACGTGGGACTGGTCCATCCCAGAAGATAAGGTGGATTGGTCTGCTCATTCCAAACGCATGTTCGGATTGTCGATCTCCGATCGAGAACCGTCTGCCGAAGAGTTCTTCAACCGGATCCATAGCGATGACCGGGCTGCAGTTAAAGAAGCGGTTGATGCTGCTATTGCGAATGCTAGTTTTTACGAAGCGGAATTTCGTGTGCCTGTGCACAATGGCACTGTGCGGTGGGTTCGCGGTGTGGGCAAGATCATTGTTGACGAGGCGGGCCTTGCGACCAGCATGACTGGAGTAAACCTTGATGTAACCGAAAGACGCCTCGCAGCGCAAAAGCTGCATGAAACCTCCGAGCGGAATCGAGCCATGCTGCGCGCGCTTCCTGATATGGTATTCCTGATGAGCACTGATGGCGTCTATTTGGACTATCACGTGCGCGACCCGAAGCAGCTTTTACTCTCTCCATCTGAGTTCATTGGCAAGAGCGTTCGTGAGGTGTTGCCTCAGGATCTCTCGGAACGCATCATGCAGTGTCTGGCGAACACTCGTTTAAAAGACACTCCTCAAATTGTCGAATACGCGTTGTCGATGTCAGATGGCGAAAGGCATTATGAGGCTAGAATGATTCAAGCCGAGGGTAACAAGGTTTTAAGCATCGTTAGAGACGTAACAGAACGGCAGCGAGCGGCTGACGCACTCAAGGAGAGTCAGCAAAAGTTACATCACAGCCATAATCAGATTCGTGATTTACTTGGGCGAATAATTGACGTACAGGAATCCGAACGCCGCCGTATCTCAAGAGAACTGCACGATGATCTGAGTCAAAAGGTCGCAACCTTGTCGGTGGGGATTAGCAGACTGAAGAAAAAACTTCCGCTGCCCGATAACTTGCTCTTAACTGAACTAGATCTGTTGCGAGAGAACACAAACAAACTCACTGATGACATTCGGAGTCTTTCGCATCAACTGCATCCCGCAGTGCTCGAACATCTCGGATTGGTCACCGCTCTCGAGTCGTACATTGAAACTTTTAAGGACGAAGAGGGAATAGACGTGAATCTTATGGCCGACATCGGTGACGAGAAGATTCCGTTTCAGTCGTCAATTTGCTTGTATCGCGTGGCCGTTGAGGCGTTGCGAAATGTGTCGCGACACTCAGGCGCATCCACCGCGACCGTTTCGCTTGCAAGAAGAAATGGTTTAATTGAGTTGCAAGTGTCAGACGGTGGGAGGGGGTTTGATATTGAAACGGCGAGAAAGGGCGCGGGTCTTGGACTAGTTAGTATTGAAGAACGACTCCGACTGTTACAGGGTAGTTGTGAAGTTCATTCGAGCGCCGACAGTGGGACTACCTTAGTCGCACGCGTACCCGTTAATTAGCTAAATAAATATGAATCGCATTCGACTCATTCTCGCCGACGACCACACGATGTTTGCCGAAGGGCTCAAGAGCCTGTTGGACGAGGAGTTTGAACTTCTCGGAGCGGTAGGGAACGGACAGGACCTTGTCGATATAACCCAGCGTCTTGATCCCGAAGTGATCATTGTAGATATCTCAATGCCTGTGTTGAGCGGGTTTGACGCGATACGAAGAATCAAGGAGAACGGCAGCCGTGCAAAGGTTATCTTTTTAACGATGCACGACGACGACACGTTGGTCGAAGAAGCGTTTCGCTGTGGTGCGTCTGGATATGTGTTAAAGCAGGCCGCCGGCGAAGAGTTGGTGGAGGCGATCAAGCAAGTAGCTCAGGGCAACCGGTACGTTACCCCGCTCGTTAAATCGAAAAGAGCCGATCGAGTGCCCCGTGGCGCTCAAAAATCAATGATTACGCCGCGGCAACGCGAAGTCTTGAAATTAATTAGCCGGGGTCTGACCATGAAGGAAATCGCCGCTGAACTTGCTATATCGACAAGAACCGCGGAGTCGCACAAGTACGAGATGATGGAAGCTCTGGGTGTGAGCACGACGGCCGACCTTATTAAATATGCCTTAAGAGTTGGCCTGATCTCATAGTTTCTGAGGAAACAACCTAACGAACTGGCGTCACAACCACAGTGACCGTTTTGGATGACCACCCGTTATCACTGGATAAGCTTGAGAGTTGGGCCGGATGTTGCCCCGGCATCCGCCCCATACCGGGTGTCATTGCTGGCCCTATCCTCCTGCGGATTAGCCTGAACACCCGATAGTCAACTGCCCCCGCGTCCACCATCTCCAGCTGATGGAGTAGCTGTTCGCTAAGCTATTAAGGTCGTTTCTAACTCTGGCCCAATCTGATTCAGCGCGGCCGCCAAGACGTGAGTTCTCATAAAGACATTTATTGAACGTCCTCTATTGAGAACTTCAAGAGCGGCGTTCGGTGCGTGTTCACGGTCTTCAGATCGATCGCGAAGCCGGTCCGTGGCTTCCTCGAACCGCTTCACGTATTCATTGATCTCATCTTCGGCGCGCGAGCCGTTTAGGGGTCCAACGCCGGCAATTTGAGGGGCACTAAGCGATGAACGCAGCAGTCATTCTTCTTCTGGTGTTGAAGGCGAGCGTCATGCTCATCGTCTTCGCCATCGGGTTGAAGGCGAACTTCTCTGACGTAACGTGCTTATTCCGCCGCCCTGCTCAACTATTTCGCGCCTTGCTGTCGATGAACGTATTGATGCCGCTGATCGCGCTTGGTCTCGTTGAAGGGTTTGACCTTCATCCAGCCGTGCAGATTGCTCTAATTGCAATTGCAGTGTCGCCGATTCCACCGGTACTGCCAAACAAAGCATTGAAAGCCGGCGGTCAGGAAAACTACACCATCGGCTTGCTCGTCGCGGCAGCTGTAATCTCAGTAGTTGTAATACCGCTGGCAATGGAAGTATTCGAAAAGATTACCAGTTTACCTCTATCAATGAGGCCACGAGCGGTGGCTTCCACAGTTCTAACGATGATCCTGATTCCGTTGCTCATGGGGATCGCAGTTCGGAGGTTGGCGCAGACGTTTGCCGACAGGGCGGCAAGGCTGATCGGCCTAATCGCAACAGTACTACTCGCGCTCTGCGCAATACCGGTTCTGATTGGAGAGGGACGACCGATGTACTCTTTGATTGGTGATGGGACACTTGCCAGCCTTGGTGCGTTTACTCTACTGGGCTTAGTCGCGGGCCATCTGCTTGGCGGTCCAGACGCTGAGAACCGCCCGGTCCTCGCTATCGCAAGCGCGTCACGTCACCCGGCAATCGCGTTAGGTATCGCCCACGCAAACTTTCCTGAGCAGAAACTTGCGTTGCCGGCGGTTTTTTTATACCTGATCGTGAGCGCAATTCTTTCAGCGATCTATCTCAAGTGGGTCAAACGTGGGCGCAGGAAAAGTGCGCCCGTCGAGAAGACCGTAGAAGTTTGAGAATAGGACCCGGCCCGTCCTCGCCCTTGCCTCTGCTTTGCCTCAAAAGTCGGATCTACCTAAACCATGCTGGATTTGTTCGCGTTTCATTTTGTGTTTAGTTCGTGTCGATTCGTGATGTTATGAAGAGAGCCTCCACCCGTGAGTGCTAGACTCACGGGCCAGTCGCTCATGCACATGGGACTGAAAGGAGGCGCTATGAACACAATATATATCGGCGTTGACTTTCATGCACGACAACAGACCATCTGTTATTTGACAACTGATAATGGAGAACTTCGGCTTCACGAACTAAAGCACCAGAACAAACAAGAGGTGCGTGCTTTCTACAGCCAGTTCGAGGGTCACGTAATCGTCGGACTGGAGGCCAGCGGTTACAGCCCTTGGTTCGAACGACTGCTGGAAGAACTGGGCTGCGAAGTCTGGCTGGGGCACGCCACGGAAATTCGCCGCCGTGCACGCTGGCGTCAGAAAAATGATCGGCGCGACGCGGAGTTAATTTTGGACCTCATGCTCCACGATGAATTTCCACGGCTGTACCTACCGCCACTGCAGAGTCGCGAAGTGCTGCGTATGCTTCGGTACCGGCAGAAGCTGGTCAAGATCCGCACTATGGGAAAGAACAGCTTGCAAGCACTGGCACTACAGTCGGGACTGGCCAAGGGCAGTCATTTGTTTAGCAAAGCCGGACTACAAGAGTTACGCACGGCAGCGATGTCACCGGCCATGCAATGGCAACGTGAACAATGGCTACAACTCTTGGAACCGCTCAACCAACGATTACTGGAGACTATGTTCTGGCTCAAGCAACAGAGCCAGGACGACCAGCGCATCATTAGGTTGCGGACCCATCCCGGGATCGGACTCTTGACTTCACTTTGCCTGGTGCACTCACTCGAACCAGTAACGCGCTTTCGCAACCAGCGAAAGGTAGTTGCTTATGCTGGACTCGAACCCTTGGAACGTTCATCTGCCGAGCGGATCCGTTTCCTTGGCATCAGCAAAGCCGGCTCGCGCATCCTGCGCTACCTGTTGGTTGAAGCAGCGCAGGTGGCGGTCCGCAAAGACGAGGAGCTGAAGCGTTTCTATCAACGACTGGCAGCGCGGCGCGGCCGTGCTAAAGCCATGACCGCGGCTGCCAGAAAACTTCTCATTCGCGCTTACATCATGTTGCGCGATGAGATCGACTATGCGGAATTCCGCCGTCGAGCCGTCGCAGCTCGGCTTGCCCGTAAATCACAAAGGCCTGAAGTGCCTGAGTTCGTGATTGGGCAGCCAGCCTCTGCTGAGCCCGAGTGAAAGTCACGACCACGAAGTAATCGCGGAAGTGAGGACTTCGGGATACGCGCTCCGCGATCCTACGAAGTCCATTCACTCGGTGCACTCAGCAAAGTGCGGAGCAAACCTCATGGACGATGACCGCATAGATGATTGACCGTGGTTCGTTAACCCTGGTCAGTTGAGGACCGCTAACTGCGGTAGACAAAACTAAACAGTCTCATGTCAAAGAGCGAACAGTTAATAGATCAGAAGAGCGCTGCGGCGTCTGTGGTGAAGTGTGTTTTCACTTTCCTCTTGACTCGTACGGCTTCTTCATAGATGTGATTTCGTGGATCGTCGCACCTTTCCCCGGCTCAAACAGACCATCCACGAAATCACACGAATCGACACGAAACCTTGAAACGGCCTACCTGTACAACTTGACAGTGTTCCAAAGTAATAGAAGCCGATAAATATCCTATATCTACATTGGTGGGTTGGAGTTTCAGTCTAAGACGTGACTCCGCACACTTACCCGAGCCGAAACGGATATGTATTCGGACGGGCTGAAAGGGTTGATTTGACTCAACTCCCTGCGCAACCTTCACAGGAGGAAAGATGTTTGATCAAAAGAAACTCAACAGGCCCATTCCAAAAGATGAGGCTCAAGTGAAAAACCAAACTGCCCTCATGACATTTCGACGGTTAAACGCGATCATAATCCTTCTATTTGCATGTCAGATCTATGGTATCGGGCAAACTCAGCCGACCAGTGGGCCAAAACAAAAAAGAGCCCCCCTTGAAGGCACACAACCGAAAACTGAAGAAGGGTCTTCAGTCGTCGATGATCCGCAAACTACAACGGACAACCAGTGGCACTTTCAGCTCAGTCCGTATTTATGGATTGCCGGCATTAATGGAAGAGCCGGAGTTGGCGATTTGGTAGTCGATGTCGATTCAGGACTTACTGACGACAACATTCACTTGAATGCCGGCTTCATGGCTGCATTCGAGGCGCGACGAAACCGATGGATCCTACTCACGGATCTTCAGTATTCGAATCTCGGCACAGAACGGCCAACGCCTGGTCCATTGTTTTCTGATGCCACGGCTGAGTTCAGAACTTTTATCTTTGATCCGGAAGTCGGATATCGAGTAGCAGCCAATCAAGAGAAACGTCGATCGCTGGATTTGTTAGGCGGAATTCGTATCTGGCATTTGCGCGCCAATCTGGATCTCGATCCTGGGCTGCTGTCGGCGCGTTCTGCATCACGTAGCAAGAGTTGGGTGGATGCCATCGTTGGTGCGCGTGGAAGAATCGGCGTAACAAAAAAATTGTGCTCATCGGCGAGGCTGATCTGGGTGGTGGCGGTTCGGAGTTCACCTATCATTTGTTTGGCGGCGCTGCGTTCAATGTGTCACGACGAGTTAGCCTGGTTGGCGGGTATCGAGTGTTGCATGTCGACTACGACAAAGACAACTTTCTGTTTGATATGAGTCTTACGGGTCCGGTTCTTGGTGCGAGTTTCAGGTTCTAGACATTGAAGATTGATGATTTTAGATTGCAGATTGAAGATTGAAGATTCTGTCAATCAACAATCTGCAATCAAAAATCAAAAATGCTTGCAATACCACCAAACCCTTAGACCATCTACCACAAATGTGCTAGAAGGGCTGGAGGAAACCTGACTCTTTACCGAATTCACGCGATTTACTGAGTTTTAGTCTCGACTTATCTTTTACCTCAACAGATTTGAGGGTAAAGTTCCTCCAAACTAGTGTCACTCAGGCGAACCGCGACTCAGTTGAAATGCAATCTAGAACAAAGATTATTAAGAGGCAGCTATGAACTCACTGAATCCGCCAATTCTAGTGGTTGAAGATAACCCTTTAGATCTCGACCTCACTCAACGTGCCTTTGTGAAGCACCGGCTCGCAAATCCGATTCAAGTCGCCCGTGATGGAGAAGAAGCACTCAATTTCATACCGCGCTGGGAGTCCGGCGAGCCACAACCGTCTGTGATTCTTCTCGATTTGAAATTACCTAAAGTGAGCGGCCTGGATGTTCTTCGTCAGCTAAAGTCGCATCCTAAATTCAATGTGATTCCAGTGGTCGTTCTCACGACCTCGGGCGAAGATAGCGATATTGAAGAAGCGTATCGACTGGGAACGAATTCGTACATCATCAAACCGGTCGACTTCGAGAAATTCCTGGAGGTGGCTTCGCAGATCGAAATGTACTGGTGCGTTCTGAATACGTCGCCAGCCACTGTATGAGAATTGCGCAACGGGAAGACTTATGATTCGCATTCTGTTGGCTGATGATCACGATCTGATGCGGCGCGGGATCCGTGGCCTGCTCGAATCAGAGCCGGACTTCGAGGTCTGTGGCGAAGCTGCGAATGGGAGAGAAGCGTTCGTATTAGCAACGCATCTAAACCCGGATGTTGTCGTGCTGGATTTGGGAATGCCGGAGTTGAATGGACTTGACGCACTGAAGCAAATACATAAGGACGTCCCCGCCACAGAGGTGCTTGTGTTTTCAATGCACGATTCTGAGGGACTTGTTCGCGAGGTGTTCGCGGCCGGCGCAAGAGGTTATGTGTTGAAGTCGGATGCAGCTCGCTACCTGGTGGAGGCGATCAGGTCGTTGTCACAGCACAAGCCATTTTTCACCGAGCGGATTTCTGAAGCCATCTTGAGTTCTCTTGTAGCGTCCAAAGGTGACCCAGGAAAACAAGCTGTTGCTGATGATCCACTCAGGGTAAGAGAGCGCGAGATCCTCCAGCTGCTTGCTGAAAACAAGAGTAATAAAGAAATTGCCGTCAGCTTGCGCATCAGTGTTCGGACAGTCGAGACGCACCGTCGATCAATCATGCAGAAGCTGAACGCCACATCGATCGTGGAGTTGGTGCACTACGCGATTCGTAACGGGATAGTTGAGGCTCGACCTTTAGACAGCGTTGCAGGATTCATAGGCTAAAGGAGTTAGAACCTAACTACCACGCAACACTGATCGCAGATACCAAATCAACGCGATTTACGAATAGATGCTGAGTGTTCCAATCTTATCGACGCCACCAGTGTTCAGCCCCAACAGCCCCTTACGACAACCTCTCTTGGTAGGTCCCTACACAGCTTCCCCGGGTCGGCACCCGTATTTGGTGGATGTTATGAGTCTTTCAGATCCGCTATCTTCCTGGAATGAATGTCCAGCTAAACAATCCATTCTCGATTTTGTAACGCGTGCGTCCACCGCGGGCAGCAGCGAATACGTTCCAGTCAATGAACGAGTGGCCGTGTTCGACAACGACGGAACCCTGTGGTGTGAGATGCCGGTGCCAGTGCAGGTGTTCTTCATGTGCGATCGAGTGAGGGCGCTTGCACCGAGGCATCCCGAGTGGCAAAGGACCGAACCTTTCAAATCGATTCTTGCCGGTGACTTCAAAACAGCGATGGCCACCGGAATGAAGGGCGTCGCTGACCTTGGCTTGGCGACCCATGCGGGCATGACGACCGATGAGTTTGTTCTGACCGTGCGCGAGTGGATGGCCCATGCCATTCATCCGAAGCTAAAACGGCCCTATACAACCGCGATCTATCAACCGATGATGGAAGTCCTGGCGTACTTACGATCGAGAGGTTTTTCAACTTTCATCGTATCCGGCGGAGGCGCGGAGTTCATGCGCGTCTTTGCCGAAGTTGTCTACGGCGTGCCTCCTCATCAGGTGATCGGCTCGACGATCAAGACACACTTTGAACTGCGGGCCGGAAAGCCTGTGTTGGTCCGAGACCCCTCACTTGACTTCTTCGACGACAAAGCAGGAAAGCCGGTAAACATCAACAAGTACATTGGTCGTCGCCCGATCGCCTGCTTCGGAAACTCAGATGGCGATCGCGAGATGTTGATGTGGACCACACTCGGGCGGAGTGATGGTCGCCCGACGCTGGGAATGGTAGTGCACCACACAGATGGTCAAAGAGAGTTTGCGTATGACCGGGAACAAGTCGTAAGCGGGCCGCTCAACAAGGTGCTGGATGAAGCAAGTGAATATGGCTGGGTGCTGGCTGACATGAAAAAGGACTGGAAAGTAGTTTTTCCTGCCGCCGCTCGGTCAGCTCAGCAACCTTTTTAGTTATTACTGGGAGCGCGGACCTCTCGTCCGCAAATGAGCGCGAAGGCGCGAACAGCTTTGCGCGTCTGACGACGCGCTTGCGGACGAGGACGTCCACGCTCCAGTATCGCGTAACCCTTGCTTCTACTACCACAAACGTGCAACTCGTCGTCCCAGATTGGGTCGAAATTACCGAATCCACGCGATGTACCGCTTTTATCTCAATCCCTATCTTGCACGCATAGCCCGGAGTCTGTCGTTAATCCCGATACATCATGAGCCGCGAAACTAAGATCTCAGAGTGGGTGCCTGGTATCGAGTTGGTGCGCACGTACGAGCGTGAATGGTTGACGAGTGATCTCATTGCGGGCTTGTCAATTGCTGCTGTTGCTCTCCCGATCGGGATCGCATATGCCCAACTGGCCGGCTTTCCACCTGTGGTTGGCATCTACTCATGCATTCTTCCCGTCGTCGCTTACGCGATATTCGGATCGTCGAGACAACTGGTGGTGAATCCGGATGCGGCTGCGTGCTCGATAGTAGCAGCGACTTTAGTCCCACTCGCTGCCGGTAATTCAGGACGGTACATGGAACTGTCGATAGTCCTTAGCTGTCTCACAGGTGTGCTTCTTATCGGGGGCGGGCTCGCCGGGTTTGGTGTAATCGCAAACTTTCTTTCGCGACCGATCTTAACCGGATACCTCAATGGCATTGCGTTAACAATCATCGCTGGCCAGCTCGGTTCATTACTTGGCTTTCATGTTTCACCCGGCGGGTTCTTTCGTGTTGTTGGAAGTGTGTTCGCAAATCTTAATAAAACGCATGTGCCCACGTTTATTGTCGGTGGCTCACTACTCGTTGGCTTATTGCTTCTGAAGCGTCTGTTTCCGAGAAGTCCTTCACCGTTGATTGCGGTGATAGCGGGAGGCGCGGCTGTCATTGGGTTTGGCCTTATTAATAAAGGAGTGACAGTTGTCGGTGCAGTCCCCGCCGGGTTTCCCACACCAATTATTCCGAGCGTCACCGCGTCCGAAATCTGGCCGCTTCTGTTCGGCGCCGGCGGCATCGCGTTGGTGAGCTTCTGCAGCATGATGACTACCGCGAGAGGCTTTGCCGCCAGGAACGGCTATCAAATCAATGCGAATCAGGACATGTTAGCACTCGGAGCTTCGGATTTAGCTTCTGCACTCAATCGTGGGTTCGTGGTAAGTGGCGCAGATTCACGCACCGCAGTAGCCGACTCCGCGGGCGGCAAGACGCAAGTCGCGTCACTGGTCGCGGCAGGCGTTATGTCGATCGCGCTCCTCTTTCTCACCAAACCACTGGCGTACGTTCCCTCGGCTGCACTTGCCGCGATCTTGATCTCCTCAGCACTCGGCCTTTTCGATTTTGCTTCGTTGCGCGAGTACTTCCGGCTTAGCAAACCAGAGTTTCGTCATTCGGTGATCGCAATGATCGGTGTGATGACACTTGGCGTACTGCAGGGAGTGTTAATAGCAGTCGGTCTCGCGCTGCTCAAACTGTTGCGGCAGGCGTCTCGGCCGCGAGATGCAGTTCTCGGAGTGGTTCAAGACGAGGGCGACGTATACTGCGCGACGCAGGAGGACGGCGGCCGCACCATACCTGGACTGATCATCTACCGATTTGAGTCATCGTTGGTCTTCTTCAACGCCGATTACTTCAGTGATCGCTTGCGTTCACTAGTCAGCGACGCTGAGCTCAAACCTACGCACGTGTTGCTTGACGCGGAGGCAATGCCATTTCTCGACATTTCGGGAGCCTACGCGCTGAATTCTTTGCGAGGGGAATTGGCTGATCAGGGAATCGTTCTGGCTATAGCACGGGCCCGCGGGCTTTTTCGAACAATGCTGGAGAGTGCCGGTGTTGCGGACAAGATCGGCCGCAACAACTTTTTCCCGACAGTTCACGGAGGTGCTCAAACGTTTTATCCGCAGCGTCAGGCGATGAAGACATTTGACGCGGTGACAGTCGGCTCAAAGTCTTGATCGTAATTAGCGCGGAGAAAGGAAGGGGTGTCATGAGGGAAGTGAGAATTCGATGGATCGTGTTGCTTTACGCATCACTGCTCGTGTCGACGAGTGTTGTTGCGCAGAAGTCGAAACCGAAGTCGCAACCGCCACCGCCGGCGGCTACGCAAAAGGTCGAACCTCCACTGCGCGGTTCTAATACAAAAGAGGGCGCGAAACAGGCGGCAAAAGCTTCGAAGGTCTTGAATGAGATCATGGGAACCCCTGACAAAGGGATACCCTCCGACTTATTAGCAAAAGCGGAATGCGTCGCGGTCTTTCCCAACGTCATTAAGGCCGGTTTTATTGTTGGGGCGCAGGGAGGTCGTGGCGTTGCGAGTTGCCGGACACGATCTGGTTGGTCTGCACCCGCGTATTTTGAGTTGAAGGGTGGAAGTGTTGGTTTGCAGATTGGCGGACAGGCTACCGATTTTGTTCTGCTGATCATGAATCAGAGCGGACTGAAAAGTCTCCTCTCAGATAACTTTGAATTAGGAGGCGAGGCGTCGGTGGCCGCGGGTCCTGTGGGAAGAACTGCAGCTGCAAGTACCGACGTGAAACTAGACGCAGAAATATTGTCTTACTCGCGCAGTAAAGGTTTGTTTGGCGGCCTGTCGCTGAAGGGATCCGTTATCTCGCCAGACAAGAGCGACATGGAAGGCACCTATGGAAGAGGCGTGGCAGTGCAGACAGTTCTCGCGGCAAATAAGAATCGGGCACCCGCTGAGGTTCAGGTTTTTCCAAACACGCTCACGCAATACTCGGCGCGCACTGCCAATTGAGGCGTGCCACTCGCAATAGCGGAGGAATTAGTCATGACTGTTCATACTGCTTCATCAGACGTGGTCCATATCGGTAAGACGAAAACGCTTCGACCGAACAAACCGCCGGCCGATCACATGTCGTGGATTCCCGGTGGAACTTTCACGATGGGGTCAAACGATCATTATCCGGAGGTCCTAGACATCAGGTCACGGTTGAGGGATTCTGGATGGACCAGTTCACCGTGACTAACGCACAGTTCTCCCGATTTGTTGAAGAGACTAACTACGTTACTAGTGCTGAACGTGCGCCGCGTCCTGAAGATTATCCCGGTGCAAAACCGGAACTGTTGGTTCCAGCATCCGTTGTCTTTCGTCGGCCCGGTTATGCAGTTCGATCTAAAGAACCATTTTGATTGGTGGACCTACGTTCCAGGCGCATCGTGGCGTCACCCACAGGGTCCTGGCACTACATTGAAGGGGCTACATGAACATCCTGTCGTTCACATCGCATACGAAGATGCGGCCGCCTATGCGCAATGGGCCGGCAAGGAATTACCGACTGAAGCTGAATGGGAATTCGCTGCGCGTGGCGGATTGGACGGGGCGGAATATGTTTGGGGTGATGAGTTTGAACCAGACGGTCAGACTATGGCCAACACCTGGCAAGGAGATTTCCCAAACGAGAATCTTCTGACCGATGGATTCGAGTGGACTGCGCCTGTTAGTTCGTTCCCTCCGAATGGTTATGGACTCTACGAGATGGCAGGAAACGTCTGGGAGTGGACGACTGACTGGTATCAAGAGCACAGCAAAATTGAACAGAGTTGCTGCGGCAGCTTTAACCCGCGAGGTGGCAGGCGTGAAGAGAGTTTTGATCCTTTGTAATCCGACGCTGTCGATTCCGCGGAAGGTTATGAAAGGCGGATCCTTCTTGTGCGCGCCGAATTACTGCCGTCGTTATCGTCTCGCTGCTCGAATGGCCCAACCAGTTGATACATCGACGTGTCATCTCGGGTTTCGCTGCATCGTACGCACGAAGTGATTGTTGAAGGATGCACTCAAAGATCATAGGCTGCGCTTCGGTTCTCGCGCTGTTTGCCTTTTCTGTCTGTGCCCAGTCTCAACCGCAATCGTCCGATGCGCCAAAACAGTTTTTCCCCGCGGTTGAAGCATATGTGCCGCTGAAGGGGGATGTCCGCCTTTACTTTCTATTCACAACGACCAGGTCGGTAGAGACAAGGAGCAATCAGGAAGGGCAGCTTGGAGCGCACGTAGATTACACAGTCAACAAGCACCTGGTGCTACGAGCCGGTTATCGATATGGCTTCTCACTCACGGAAGAGGACCCTTTCACGGAACACCGCCCTCTTACCGAACAAACAATTCGACAGGAACTCCCGATCGGCATCTTGCTCACTGATCGAAATCGTGAGGAGTTTCGCTTCGTGAATGGAGACTTTTCATTTCGCTATCGCAACCGCCTGATGTTCGAACGTGAGTTTCGCGTGCGCGAACGATCGATCAGCCCGTACGCTTCAGTCGAGGTCTTTCACGACAGTCGTTTTGATGTATGGAATCGCAATCGACTTATCGTCGGCACGGTGATCCAGTTGAAGAAGGCGTTCCCGCTGGTGCGATTTGTTATCCCTCGGAAGCAGCTGTTACTCGACGTCTATTACAGCAAGCAAAACGACAGCCGTTCTGAGCCTCATCACATTCACGCCGTCGGCACCACGCTGGTGATTCACTTCTGATCGCCGCCCGTTTTGCCCTACCATGGAACCCTGATCTGCCTACCCTAAAGATGCAATCGGTTCGCTCAATTGCAACCAAAAAATACCAAATTAAGGTGATTTACGGACTTTGGGTCGTATCTATATCTTGTCTCACACTCAGCACAGTATGACTGTCCGTTTTTCATGAAGGAGGTGACTCATGAGTGCGTACCAACCTCTACTTCTAGGGTCAACTATATCTACAGGAGGGCTTCGCGTTGAGAGCAAAGCTGCACGTTTGCTTCACGGAATGCTCGGATATCTGTCGTCCGGAAGTTTGACTTGCAGACATCGGCAAATGTCCCGACCGTTTACCAACGATGGAGAGACCTATTGCGTCTGTCTTCGTTGTGGTATGCAGCGGGCTTTCGATCTTGATGACTGGAAATTGAAAGGTCCTTTCTACAACGACAGCCGTCGCACGGTGCAATCGATGGCGGTAAACAAACAATTCGGTTTTCATGAAGCGTCAGCACGGCGCTCACATGCGACACACGACAAATCGCGGGCTGTTCCCGCGCTCCGCTGTCAAACACGAATCGTTATGCAACGGTTATGACAAGCTGAAGGTTGCGAGGTTGTGGAAGAACTCTTCAAGACGTATGCGGGTCATGTCGCGCTTTTCGTCGAGGCGATTGCGGCGATCGTAATTACTATCGGTGCGGTGCAGGCGGCCGTCAGGCTCCTGATTCCATCGAGACGCGGCATTGGCACACCGCATCATCGCAAGAAAAAAGTTTGGCTTGGCTTCGGCGTGTGGTTACTGCTTGGCCTTGAGTTCGAACTCGCAGCGGATATAGTGAGAAGCGCAATATCGCCGACGTGGACCGAGATCGGTCAGCTGGGCGCCATTGCGGTGATTCGCACGTTCCTCAATTACTTTCTCGAAAAAGATGTCGAGAAGTATGTAGACGAACCTGCGGAACGTCTGTCTGAATCTTGACTTACTCCGAAAACGGGATCCACGAAATCACACGAACCAAAGTCCCAAGCCCAAATTAGAGTTTTGACACAGTCTCTTCCGTTGGTGGTCTTTCGCCCCGAACAGACTCGAGGTACAGTCGAGTACTCGCTCCCGCACGTCAACCGACAAGCTGAAGGAAGCTCTGATCAAGTCGACCGACTATTCAGTACCGTCCGCGGTAGCGGATGGCCACCACTCCAGCGACGATATTAGTAGCACCTGTATGCTCATGACGTTGACTCCTGGCCATCCGCTACCGCGAACGGTCCTGAATAGCCACTTCATCAGAGCTTCCTGAAGCATATCGGACATCTGCTGACGCTTTTTCGGATTTGACCACAAGAATCGGATAGCAGCGCTTTTTCGTCATGGTCTAGGATGAGTCTGCACGAGATTATCGATGAGGAGATTCAACCATGGCCGGCTTTCAGATCTTTCCAATCGCAGATGGTGTCGCCCAACGAATACGAGAAACGAGGACCGATGAGTTAGGTCACAACCTGGCAGTCTCATTGGCTACCGAAAATGATTCTGGTCCTTGCCGAAGTTGTCTGACTGTATTCAAGCCTGGAGAGGCCCGCCTGCTGTTTTCCTACGCACCCAACCCACACAATCATCCCTACAACGAGATCGGTCCGATCTATATTCACGAAAACAAGTGTGAACCTTATGAGGATAACGACAAGTTTCCGCCAGAGTTAAGAACTCGCAGGCCGCTGGCGCTGCGATGTTATGACGCGGACGGCATGATGGTAGGTGGAGAGTTGGTTGGCCAGCGGCCAATTGAAGAGGTGATTCGAAGTTTATTCGATGATCCGACCGTCAAATATCTACATGCCCGAACCGCCACGGTCGGTTGTTTTGTCGCTCGAGTGGAAAGAGCGTGATCGTTACGATTGAAAGGCTGCTGACTCATCATGCCGCGTCTTCACGAACGACACGGCAAACAGAGCACCAAGGATCAGATCGGGAATTGCTACGACCATGATGAAGAAGGGAACTCGATTTTGTACGAGCAGAACAATAACTGGAACGGCGAAACTAAGCTTCTCCAGAATCGCAGGAATCATCATGGGGCGATAGCGTTTCGGATTTGTTGAGAGGACGAGAAATAAGACTTGCCACGCTACAGCTACGCCTATGAAACCGTAATAGTACTCGGGATGATTGATGGCCGGAGGAAAGTCGCGACCGTTTCTCTCTTCGAGGAAATACATCGGCACGAGCACAAGTAACCCGTAGATGCCCGCGATCAGGAAAGTGTATTTTGCGAATTTCATCGGAACATTCTCTCCTTCCGCTCACAGTGTAAGGTTTCGACTTAGAATGAGGTAAGTTAGAATCATCGACAACATGAACCCGCATCATCATCCTGTCGTCGTCGCCGTCAGCGGATTCTCTTCCAACGTTGGCAAGACGACACT
>DATJKB010000182.1:0-8465 GCA_035491875.1 Pyrinomonadaceae bacterium
CGTCGCCGTCCGAATCAGCTCCCCAGAACAAGAATGTCCTTTCATTAAACTGGACCAGCTGTCGCAAAAGCTGCGTCGCGTTTCGCACTTTGTCGATGTTGATGTAGGCGCCTTTGTATTTCGGAAACACACGGAATCCGATGGTGGCCTTCTGGGTTACCTGGATCACGATGTCCATGCTGTCGGCATTCTTTAGGCCGTCTTTCAGAGTGCCAACAAAAACGAATTGATTCTTCTCTGTCGGACGAAACGAGACATTGATTCCCGGACCTTCACCCTGCAAAAGAACACTTAGCCGTTGCCGCGTTTTCTCTTGCGTCACGTCAGCCTGTCCGTAAACGGCTGGAGAGCTAATCAGTATTAGGACAAAGAGCAGGGACTTAACGGTTGAACGATGCATCAGGGGTCTCCTTATCGACGAAATCCTCAAAGCCTTATTAAGTGAAGTGCATTCGAAAAGTCAACGCTTTCGTCGGGCTGGTGGCTAGTTTGTATTCAGTATCCCGACGTGTCGGGATAGCGAATGGCCACCACTAAACTCTGCTGTAAAGTAGTACCCCCTATGCTGGTTCAGTGGTGGCTATCCGCTACCGCGCATAGTACTGAATAATCCTTCTGAGTTATTGTTTTCGCGGGATTCAGTCGCAAATGTCCACCAACAACGCTGACAACGCTTCGCAGAAGCGGTTCATACAGAAGTGCATTGAACCTGACTGCCAATCGACCTTCGGTTTAGACGAACCGATGTACGTTTGTCGCCGCTGCGGTGGACTGTTAGATATCGAATGCTCTTCAAGGTCAACGATTGATCCTGACACCTTGAAGCTGTGGTGGCATCAACGTCTCTCGTCTCAACTTCCACAAGATCGCAGCGGCGTTTGGCGCTTTCGAGAGTCAATCCCGTTTCCTGACGACACCGAAGTCGTCACGCTAAAGGAAGGAAACACTCCGCTCTACACCGCCCGCCACTCTGCCAACTATTGCCGACTCGACGCGTTGCTGCTCAAACATCAGGGACTCAACCCAACCGGCTCTTTCAAAGACACAGGTATGACGGTCGCTGTAACCCAGGCGAAATCTCTGCGATCCACAATGGCGGTTTGCGCAAGCACGGGCAATACCGCCGCAAGTCTCGCAGCGTATGCTGGACGCGCCGATCTTCCGTGCGCGATTCTGGTGCCCGCCGATCAGGTGAGCCACGCGAAGCTTGCGCAAGCGCTTGATTACGGCGCGCGGGTGTTGGAGATCGAAGGTAACTTTGACGCCTGCATGCAACTGGTTCTCGAGCTCGCGAATGAAGAGCCGATCTATCTGGTTAACTCGATCAATCCCTTTCGGATTGAAGGTCAGAAGACTGTGGCCATCGAACTTGCCGAGCAACTGAATTGGCGCGTGCCGGATCACTTAGTTGTGCCCGGCGGAAATCTTGGAAACAGTTCCGCGTTCGGCAAAGGCTTTCGCGAACTACTCGATTGGGGATTGATTGATCTATACCCGCGAATAACAGTCGTGCAGGCGGAAGGAGCTGCACCGTTCGCACGGTATTTCGCTCAGCAACGCACGGGCAACGTTCAGTTTGCGAATGAAGAGGAGCCCGAAACATTGGCTTCGGCCATTAAGATTGGTGCTCCGGTGTCGTGGAAGAAGGCGTTGCGTTCGGTCAATGAATCAGGAGGTCAGGTCATCACCGTCAGCGAACAGGAGATTGCCGATGCTAAAGCGATCATCGGCCGCGATGGTATCGGTTGCGAACCTGCTTCCGCGACAACGGTCGCGGGAATCAGGAAACTGGTAGCTAGTGGATTTATCAGAAACGATAGCTCAGTTGTCGCCCTACTGACGGGACATGTGCTTAAAGACACTGAGTACGTGATTGGATATCACAATCAGAGCCTGCGCACCGAACGCGATGAACAAATCACTGCCAGGTTTGGCAACAAGCCCATGCGTGTGGCGTCGTCCCGCCAGTCTCTAAAGGACGCACTCGATCGCGTTCGCAATGAATCTTTGCAGTAGGGTCACTTGAGGAATTCTGAATTTGGCCTCGCCGCATGATGCGAATGGGCGAACATTAGAGAACGGGAGCGAAGCGACCGATGCCAACACACATTGATCGCTTCGTCAGTTGACATCGGTCGCTTCGCTCCCGTTCTCTAATGTTGTTGATCAATTTGACCGGCGGGGTAGAGCCGCCGCCTCACATCGAGCGGCAAAGCCGTTCGGCACTAGCAGACTACTTTTACGGAGAGTCATGCCAAACCGAAGGACAAAGGAAAAAGCCACGGCGCCGGTTGAGGTTTGTCTACCTGCCTCATCTTCGAATCTCGGCGCAGGCTTCGACTGCTTTGGTGTCGCGCTGAATCTCCACTTAACGATTCGTGCAACTGCCAGCTGGAGGGTGAAAGAATGCAAAGTAAGAACATCGGGCGCACGTGAAAATGCCGCACTTCCGAAAGGACCAACGAATCTCATCTACCGCGCAATGTCGTTCGCAGCTGCGCGAGAGCAACTGCAACTCCCGCCTGTTGAATTAGCTGTGCACAATGAAATTCCCCTGGCGAGCGGACTGGGAAGCAGTGCTGCTGCCATTGTTGGCGGCATCAAGCTCGCTGGATTGCTTTGTGACAACAACTTGCCGGACGCGCGCATTCAGAATCTTGCAGCAGAGTTCGAAGGACACCCTGACAACGTGGGCGCGACGCTTTACGGTGGTTTTGTGATCAGTTGCCGCAGAGATGTCGACGAGGTTTTTGCGATCAAACACGAATGGCCCAGGGATATAAAGTTCGTCGTCGTCTCGCCACGTTCGCAGGTGTCTACGCAGGCAGCAAGGGCGCAACTACCGCGGACTGTCACCCGTTCTGACGCGATTTTCAATCTTCAGCGAGCAGCGTTGTTTGCATCAGTGCTCGAGAAGCGTCGGTACGATCTTTTGTGGGATGTTATGCGAGATCGATTACATCAAACGCATCGAGCGTCACTGGTGCCGGGCATTCGTGAGGCGCTGGCGATCGAGAAACAAAAAGGTCTGCTGGGAATTGCCTTGAGCGGCGCCGGACCGAGCATCGTTGCGCTGGTCAACGAAAATGAAAAACCGATCGGAAAAACGATCGCCGAGTGTTTTAAGAAACACAAAATCCAATCAACGGTGCGTGAACTCGAAGCGGACAATGAGGGGTGTAGAACAGTCAGTACCGAAACGCGGTAGCGTCGGGTCTCGTCACGATGAGCAGGCCTCGCAATGGACCTTGACCCGACGCTACCGCGTTTCGGTACTGACTGTTTGCCACACTATTTGAGTCTACCGCCGCCTCTTGATCAACCAAAACACCGGGTAACTCACTGCCAACCCCAACAACGCGTACACACTGTTCTTAGTATCGCTGGCAATTGCGCCTGCCAGAAATAAGATCGAGCCGACCAGGGCTATGCCGGTCGTCCATGGGTAGCCCCACGCGCGGTAGGGTCGTTCTTTTTCCGGCTCCCGCCGTCTTAGTGCAAACACTGAAAGGAATGAAAGGCTGTAGTTCGCAACAAAGAAGAACGCTACCACCGTAATCACCTTCTCGAACGTTTGACCAAACACAATGATGGTCAGCGCAGCGGCTGCGCTCAAAAGCAGCGACAACGAAGGGGTTCCCCCAGGATTTACAGTTCCAACTCGATTGAAAAACAATCCGTCTCGACTCATCGCAAACAGAACACGAGTCGCCATCAAGTGACACGCGTTGATAGCGCTGAACATCGACACGATGGTCAGCACGCGAAATACCGTGTCGCCATGGCGGCCGAAGATTACCGATGCCGCGAGTCCTGCTGCGAAGTCTTGACCTGCGATTTGATCAATTGGCAGAACATAGAGTAAGGCGGCATTAACCAAAAGATAGATTGCGATAATTGATAAGACACCGATGATGAGTGACCGGGGAATATCTTTGGCGGGGTTAGTCACCTCTTCAGAAAAGTATATGACTCCGCTCCATCCATCGTACGTGTAAATCACCGCTTGTAGCGAAAGAACGATTGCGACTGCGAGCGCAAATCCGGTCGGTGTGTTAGTCGCCGCCGTCGGTTGAGCGATTCCTTGTCCACCCAGGACGAAGGCCGCCACGATCAGAATCATGAACGCCAACGCTTTCAGTGAACTGGTTAAGTTTTGGGCCGTACTTCCCCAAACGATGCCATGCCATTGCAATACCGCAAACAAGATCGCAACGCCTGCCGCAACCATCGTAGAAAAGTTGCTCAAGGATGGAAACAACACACCAATGAACTGACCAACGACAAGCGACACCGCCGCAGTTGCACCACAGGTTGAAAGCCAATCACTCCAGCCGACGATGAATCCCGCATATTCACCTAACGCATAACGCGCGAAAACATACTGACCGCCGGAGCGTGGCAGCATCGTGCCAAGCTCCGCCAGCGAGATGGCGCCAAGCAAAGCATACAAACCTCCGACGACCCACACGCCAAGAAACAACGGCACACTGGGAAGCTGCTGAGCGATCGTACCGGGCGTGCGAAAGATGCCAGCGCCAATCGTGTTCCCGATGATTACAGCGAGACCAAACCCGAGGCCGAGAATCCTCAACAGCCGTCCGCGTTCAGTTTGTTTTGGGGTCATAAGAGTGTGAGCCGCAGATTTGCGCGATAAACACAGCTCAGAACCTGAAGAAATAAAAAAGCAACGACCCTTATCGTCTAAAGAATTCTGATCTGTGTTTGTCTGCGCAAATCTGCGGCTAAATGTCTGCCGCTAAATGGCAGCCTTTAGATCGGCGTAAAGCAATCGGTGGAAAAGATGTTCGCCGGCTTCGCGTCGCACGGAAAGCCGGCCGGCGTTGTAAGCTCTCGAGGTCAGTCCGCGTTGCACGGATTTACAAATAGCCACGTCCTCGTCCTGAATACGCTGGCCCACTTCGATACTCGCGCGGTTTCTTTCTCGCGCCGCTCCAGAAACAACATCGGGAAAGTAAAAATCGAAAATGACCTCTGTCTTGTCGACGCCTCTCGGAATCACCAGGTTCGTATCCAACACGCCGTCGTACCAATTCAGCATGAAGTTTGGATAGATCCAGTAGTAAAGCGCTTTGTCACCTTTTCGTACCGCGCCGGTTTGTTCTTCAGCTCCCTCACTCACGATCGGGCTCCATTGCAAACAATAGTGCTCGCCGTTCTCGATCATGTAGTTGCTGTAGTCGAGGACGCTGTCGAGACCTTTGTGCAGGTGGGGCACGTGATAGCCGCCGTCGAGATAGTTGTCGACAAAAACTTTCCAGTTGCAATCAAAGCTGTAATGACGTCGCTCTTGCCAATGAAGATCGGCGAGATTCAACGGCTGAATCTGCGTGACCAGATTCTCTCCCAAAAACTGGTGCAGAGACTGGCCGTCTTGGTTTAGCCTGACGAACACCCAGTTCTCCCACTCACAGAGTTCCACTGGCACCAATCCATTGTTCTCGCGCGCGAAATCGCAGACGCCAGCAAAATCGGGCGTGCCTTTTAGTTCACCGGAAAGCGAATAGGTCCAACCGTGATATGGACAGCGGAGTTGTGGCGATTGACCTTCAGGCTCCGTCATCACCGCAGCTGCATGATGGCGGCAGACGTTGAAGAATGCGCGGGTGATCTCGTCATTACCGCGCACGATGACAAGCGGCTCGCCTGCGAGATCGGTTGTGACGTACTGACCGGGCTGGACCAGTTGATCTCGACGGGCACCATAATGCCATGCGTTACTAAAAACTGTTTGCAGTTCGAGATTGTAGAGCGCAGGGCTCGTGTACCAGGAAGATGGGATGGTCGCAGCGCGATCCAGCGGAGCACTACTGTCGTAGCTGTCGATAAGGTTTTGGAGTATTGAAGTCAATTTGGAGTGCGGTGACCTGTCACCGCTTTCATCAGCGGCGACCTGTCGCCGCTTTCCATTGACGACGACCTCTTGCCGCGTTATTCGTACAGGAGCGTGCGGCAGCAAGCTGCCGCAGACAAAAGCGGTGACAGGTCACCGCACTCCAAAGTCACCGCACTCCACAGAGATCTACACAGGTGTCGCCGTTTTTCGTTTCGGATTAAGGAACGGCGCCTTGACCACCGTCGCTCGCACCTGATGCCGCACTGCCTCAACTGTGATCTCGAATTGTAACCGCGTTCCAGGGCGTGTAAATTCTCGCTTCACTGTCGCCAACGCAATCATCTTCTTCAAAGTCGGCGACCACGTGCTCGAGGTCGCCTTGCCAACCTGGCTTCCCTCCTTGAAAACAGGAACGGCAACACGTGAAGCAATCGGCGAGATCGAGGGTGGCAAACCAACCGCTTCATACAAACTCTCAACCTGTGGCCAGTCGATCTCCAGTCCGACTATCTCGCGCGCATGACCTCGCTTCTGTTCTTCGATCAATGCCTTCTGTCCAACAAAGCGATTCTTGTCGAGATTCACCAACCGCCCGAGGCCCATCTCAAATGGTGAATACTTTTGCTCATCAATCAGAGCCTTCTTGCTGCTGTTGAAGTCGATGTCGATCAGTAACAGTCCGGCTTCGATCCTCGAAACGTCGAGTGCCAACATCCCGGCAGCGTGGATATCGAACGCTTTGCCGTGCTCCATTAACGCATCCCAAACCTTAATGGCGTGCTCGGCGGGAATCCAGACTTCGTAACCGAGATCGCCCGTATAACCTGTGCGCGAAATATCGACCGGGACACCTGCAAGCGTTCCGCTCGTGACTCGGAAATACTTCAGGTTCTCGATGTCGGCATCTTTTACAAAACTTTTGAGCAGTTTTCCTGAAGTCGGCCCCTGGAGAGCCAGAGCGACCGTGCTCTCAGAAATGTCTTCTATCGCCACATCCATTCCAGCAGCATTCTGCGTAAACCAACGGAGGCTTGGATCAGCAGCCGTCCAGCGATAAGTGTTTTCTTTGAGACGCGAAACGGTTCCATCATCGATCACTTTACCCTGCTCGTCGCACCACGGCGTGTAAATGACCTGGCCCACTTTGACCTTTTGCATGTCGCGCGTGATCACGCGATCAACCAGACGTGTCGCGTCTTTGCCGGTGAGTCGATATTTAAATAATGGTGTGATGTCGATCAGTGCTGACGCATTGCGAATGGCGTTGTACTCATGCTCGTGATGCAGTTCGTAAGAACTAACGGCGTAGTAACCGGACCATTCGCGATAGCTGAGACTCTCGCACAGATCGAATGTGCGTTCATGAAAGGCTGTTCCTATAGGCATTGTGTGAAATTACCGATTGTCGATTGGTTTGACGTGACGAGTCGGTCAATCTGATCGCAATCGTATCTTTTAGTGGCTTAATAGCAATTTGTCAGGGCGAGCGATTATAAGTATCCTAGCGAATCTTCAGCAAGCTGCATTTCAGTAACTGCAGTGAGTTAGTTTTCAGCTGAACTCTCTGCGCAACCTCCGTGTTCTCTGCGTCTCGGCGGTTATGGTCTTGAAACAAAACCGCAGAGTCGCGGAGAACGCAGAGGCCGCGCAGAGAGTTGAAACAGCCGCTACCCTCTGAAAACAGATGAACAATAAATACGACGTCGTCGTGATCGGCGGCGGACACAATGGTCTGGTGAATGCTGCTTATCTCGCCCGCGCGGGTAAGAAAGTTGTTGTGCTCGAGCGCCGTCACGTGCTTGGTGGCGCTGCCGTCACCGAAGAAGTATTTCCTGGTTTCAAATTCTCCGTTTGCTCTTACGTGGTATCGCTTCTTCGACCAGAGATCATTCGCGAGCTCGATCTGCCGCGCCACGGCCTTGAGATACTGCCACTCGACGGCACGTTCACACCAATGCCGAACGGCGACTATCTGTGGCGCATGAACGATCACATGCGTACGCGTCGTGAAATTGCCCGCCATTCGAAACTCGATGCCGAAGCTTATGACGAATACGGTAAGGCCATGATTGAGATGGCCCACTTCGTAAAGCCGATCATGAGCATGACGCCTCCCGACCCCACGTCATTGAATCCGAAAGGCTGGAAAGATCTGGCGTTTCTTGGCCGTCGCTTTCAAAAGCTCGCCGACGATGACAAGTACAATCAAGTGCAGTTGATGACGATGAGCGCAGTTGACTTCCTGGACCAGTGGTTCGAAACAGACGTGCTCAAAGCAACGATGTCGGCGTCAGGAATCATCGGCACTTTCCTCGGTGTGCGAAGCCCGGGAACCGCGTACGTGTTGCTCCACCATTACATGGGTGAGATCGACGGAGCGTTTCGATCGTGGGGACTCTCGCGCGGCGGCACCGGCGCGATTTCAAATGCGATCGGCGATGCGGCTCGCGAAGCCGGCGCTGAAATCCGTACTGAATCACCGATTGCGCACATCAATGTCAAGAACGGTCGCGCGAAAGGTGTGGTGCTCGCGAATGGAGATGAAATCGACGCTGATGTTATTTCATCGAGCGTCGACCCGCGTCTGACTTTCATGAAGATGGTCGGC
>DATJKB010000183.1:0-4675 GCA_035491875.1 Pyrinomonadaceae bacterium
CGCTGCGCGCGATCGTAGTGAAGACCTCCTCGTGCGTCATTCCCAGGCACAAGTCGCCGCCCTTGCGATCTTTCAGACGAAACATGATGTCGTCGATCGCGTACCAACGGCCTGATTCCTGCCAAACCTCGGCCGGGTGTAACGCGGGCAGATAAAATTCCTGACCGCCGATGGCGTTCATCTCCTCGCGCAATATCTGCATCACTTTCAATGCGATTCGCTGACCGAGCGGTAGATAAGAATAGATGCCTGCGGAGAGCTGGCGAACGACACCGGCGCGCAGGAGAAGTTTGTGCGAAACGACTTCGGCGTCAGCCGGATCTTCGCGTAGAGTGGGAATGAAATACTGTGACCAACGCATAGGCTTTGCATTCTCGCTTAGCATCGTTAGCAAAGCAAACCGGAGTCATTGCCGATTGCCAATTGCCAATTGTTAGTTTTGATCTCCGCCGTAGTCCTGCGAACGTCGTAAAATGTGTAATCTTCTTCAATCGGCAATCGGCAATTGGCAATCGGCAATGTCTGTGATGTACCATCATTCACCTACTTCCTCTTCAATAAGGTGTTGAGATGAAAATAGCACTTGCAAGTGACCATGCCGGTTACAAAGAGAAGGAAAAGCTGAAACCATTCCTAAAGGAACTCGGAGTTGAATTCGAAGACCTGGGCACTGTTTCCGAAGACTCCGTTGATTACCCTGACTACGCGCGAAAGGTGGCGGAGCGTGTGGCGAAGGGTGAAGCCGAACAGGGACTGCTTGTGTGTGGCTCCGGAACGGGGATGGCGATTGCGGCGAATAAGGTTCCAGGTGTACGCGCGGCCGTGGCCTGGAATGAAGAGAGCGCACGACTTGCTCGCCAACATAACGACGCGAACGTGTTGTCGATCGGGGCACGAATGACGCCCGAAGAAGAGGTTCCTAAAATCTTGAAGGCGTGGTTCGCTGCGAAGTTCGAAGGCGGCCGACACGCCGAGAGAGTGGAGAAGATTAAGGAGATGGAGAAGGCCTGCGGAAAGTAATAGGAATCATTTGAGATTTGTTATTTGACATTTGAGAATTGTCATTTCCAATTCTTCGGGAACTGCTTCTGAGAACGCCAAGTCACGGAGAAAATGCCAATTAGAATTCTCAAATATCAAATATCAAATGAACAATGATTTCGTTCTGACACTTTGCCTAAAGATCCTAAACACTAATGTCCAACTCTCATAACTCCCCACTCGCCGAAGTCGATCCAGTAATTGCCAATGCCATTGACAACGAAGTTGCACGGCAGGCGAACGGACTCGAACTCATCGCTTCTGAAAACTTCGTCAGTGAAGCCGTTCTAGAAGCTGCCGGCTCCGTTTTCACAAACAAATACGCCGAAGGTTATCCAGGCAAGCGGTATTACGGCGGGTGTGAATGGACTGATGTCGTCGAGCAAACAGCAATCGACCGCGCGAAAGAATTGTTTGGCGCCGATCACGCCAACGTTCAGCCGCACAGTGGCGCGCAAGCCAACATGTCGGTCTATCTCGCTTCGATTCAATACGGCGATCAGATCCTGGGAATGAACCTTTCGCATGGTGGACATCTAACGCATGGCCATCCGATGAACTTCTCCGGTATCAGTTACAAAGTTGCCGACTACGGCGTTTCAAAAGAGACAGAGCAGATAGATTACGACGAGCTACAACGCATCGCCGAAGAACACAAACCAAAACTGCTCGTGTGTGGTGCGTCTGCTTATCCTCGCGTCATCGATTTCGCGCGCATTGGAGAGATTGCGAAGAGCGTCGGCGCGCGGATGTTTGCGGACATTGCACATATCGCAGGTCCCATCGCTGCCGGGCTGCATCCATCACCAGTTCCACATGGCGACTATGTCACCACAACGACGCATAAAACTCTTCGTGGCCCGCGCGGTGGTTTGATTCTTTGTAAAGCAGAACACGCGAAGGAGATCGATCGAAAGTTGTTCCCTGGCGTTCAGGGCGGACCATTAGTGCACATCATCGCCGCCAAGGCGGTCGCTTTTGGAGAGGCGTTGAAAGATGAGTTCAAGGAATATCAAAAGCAGATTTTGAAGAACGCCAAAGCGCTCGCCAGTGAATTGCAGGAGCAAGGTCTGCGACTCGTCTCGGGCGGCACTGACAATCACCTGATGCTCGTCGATGTTTGGATGGATGGAAAAGGAATCACCGGCAAAGATGCGGAGAAGGCGCTCGAAGCTGCGCTGATTACAGTCAACAAGAACACGATTCCTTTTGATCAGAACAAACCGTTCGTGGCTTCCGGACTGCGGATCGGCACTCCGGCCGTTACAACTCGCGGTATGAAGGAACCGGAGATGCGTGAGATCGGTCGACTAATTGCGGAAGTGATTCATGCGCCGCAGTCTGAAGAAGTACGCGTGAAAGTAAGAACGGGCGTAGCAGACCTCACTGCGCGATTTCCTCTCTACCCGAAACGATTGAAAGAGATCTCCAAGCCTGCGAACGTCGTCGAGTGATGACGTTCAATCGTCTATGACAAGAGTTGCTGTAGTACTAATTCTTTTGCTTGGTTTAAGCGCCTCAGCGCAGACAACTCGTGCTCCTGAGAAATGGGTTAAATACGAGTTCGACAACGGCGCGATCTCGATCCTCTCGCCTCTCAAGCTCAACGCTGTCGAGGCAGTTATCCCGGCAGAACTACCGTTGGCAAAAACTGTCACCGCTACAGGAGCCGACGCTGGCCGCGTCTTCACGGTTACTTTCTCGATTCTAAAAACAAACTCTAACGCATGGACGGCATCGGAGCGAGAACTCTTCTATTTGGGTATTTGGCAGGGATTGGAAGCAAGTCTTAAAGATACGCTCAGCAAACAGAATTTAACCTGGACCATACAGTTAGATGAGATGAAAGCCGTTACGATTGGCGCCCGAACGGGACGACAGATCGGCTACAGTTTTGGTCCTTACAAAGGGACCGTCAGAGCTCTTCTTATCGGCAATCGAAGCTACGCAGTATCTATACTCTGTCTGCCTGAACTTCATGCGCAATTGAGCGTCCGTTATTTTGATTCATTCACAGTTACACCAACGGCAGCAGCGAAGGCACAGGGATAGGAAGCCTCTCGATGCAGGCGAACGTCGAGAACTCCACTGCTTGCTGATGAGGAAACCAGTTCTCAAGACTCATTTACCATCGCCTAAGATCAATTAGATACATTCATTACTTATGGCGATCGTTTTCATGCTTTCGAATTCCAGTTTGAAAGGACCACCCAATGGAAACGCAAAACACAAGTACAGTTGCCCCGTCATCGTCTCACCCAGATGAGTCGACACGCCTTAATCTCACGGATGACCGCACTGCGATGTGGGGTGTGGTTGAAGATTATCTGAAGCAAAGAACCAATGGCGCCAGATGGTTTTTCTGGGTGGCTGGGCTCTCCCTGATTAATTCGATAGTCATCCTCGCTGATGGCAGGTGGGGGTTTCTGGCGGGCTTGGGTATCACGCAAATCATTTCAGGATTGGCACTCGGTATGTCAGAGGACCTGGGTGTTGGCGTCAAGGTTGTGGCGTTTGGAATGAACCTCATTGTTGTACTTATCTGCGTCGGCTTTGGATTGTTTGCGCAAAAGGGACACACGTGGGCGTTCATCGTGGGCATGGTGCTCTACGCGCTCGACGGATTAATTTTTCTGTGGGTTCAGGAGTGGTTTGCGCTGGGCTTTCACGTGTTCGTGCTGTACAGCATGTATCGCGGCCTCTCAGCTAACTGGAGTTTGGCAAAACTAAAGGCTGAAGGTGTTACAGTAGAGTAGCTTCACGCTGCAAATGGTCTGCGCGCCATACCTAAGAAGATAATCGCTGCGATTGCTCTTCTCGCGTGCCTGGGTTTGGGCGGAGCGATCTATCGTTTGTTTTTCGTCAGGTTGGCGCGAGTTCCTACAGGCGTGATGATGAACACGATTCTCATTGGCGACCAGGTGATGTTTAGGCGATCGTTCTTTGGAATTGACAGAGGATCTGTGGTGCTCTATCAGCATCCTAATAATTCTGAAAACTACGTTGCACGAATAATTGGACTACCTGGTGAAAGCATTGAGATTCGCGGCCGGAGCGTGCTAATTAATGGAAGTGAATTGCCCGAACAGAAAGTAATTGTAAAGGCCCCAGACCTCTTGTCCGTCGATCAACTCGAGGAAATCTCATCGGAGGGAGAAGGACCGTACAAAGTTTTCTATACCCACATTAGTCAAGGTGAAGAGGAGGCAATCTTGCGTGCAGACGAAATGCCCTTTGCCACAAATGCCGTCCTGCGTTTGGGTGACGATGAATTCTTTTTGATGGGAGACAACCGAGACAATAGCTACGACAGTCGATACCGAGGACCCGTCCCGCGCCGCTTAATTTGGGGAACCGCTGTCATGGTGTATTTCTCGGAATTCTCAGACCGGAGATCTGGTGAACAGCACGTTCGGTCAGATAGGATCTTCAAGAAGATCAGGTAGTTGCTTTAATTAGGGATCGCTTTTTAGAATCGTAGGTTAAGAATGCAAGAAGTCTTTGGGCCTGAGGGCCTCATCGCCCAGGCACACCCCGAATACGAATATCGGCCGGGCCAAATCACGATGGCGCGCGCTGTTATGCGTGCGTTCGAGCAGAACCGTCACCTGATCGTCGAAGCAGGAACAGGAAC
>DATJKB010000184.1:0-3027 GCA_035491875.1 Pyrinomonadaceae bacterium
AATCATCAATCAGCATGTTTGACACCCTCAACCTCGATTTCTATGATCACCTCACACCATGCCTGCCAAACAGTCGCCAGCCGAAAATGAACCGCCCAAACGTGTGTTCTTAATCGACTCGATGTCGCACATTTTTCGGGCTTTCTATGCGCCGATGCAGAATCGCGGTGCGCCTTTGGCGACTTCAAGAGGCCAGGTCACAGGCGCCGTCTATATCTTCACCAACATGCTTATTAAATTGCTGCGTGAAGAAAAGCCGGATTACATCGCCGCCATCTTCGAGTCAAAAGAGAAGACTTTCAGACACGAGACGTTCGCCGACTACAAAGCTAATCGTCTGGAGATGCCCGCCGATCTTAGCTCGCAAATGCCCTACATCATCCGCCTGTGCGAAGCTTTCAATATTCCCGTCATCAACGCGCCTGGCTTCGAAGCTGACGACGTGATTGGCACGCTGGCGGAGAAGACAGCAGAGCAAGGGCTTAAGGTAGTTATCGTTTCTAACGACAAAGACATGTGTCAGCTCGTACGAGATCCGCTGATCGTTTGCATGCGGCAAAACTCGCAAGTCGTGAAACGCAAAGAGCCGGTGCCGCCGATAGAATGGTGTGATGAAGCGTGGGTGGAGAATAAGTTTGGTGTAACCGCAGACAAGCTTGTCGACTTGCTCGGTTTAATGGGCGACTCCATCGACAACATCCCTGGCGCACCCGGCATTGGCTCGAAAGGTGCAGTACAGATCATTCAACAGTTTGGGTCGATAGAAAATGCTCTCCAGGGTTGGGAAGCAATAAAGCACAAAACCTATCGGGAGTCCCTCCGCGACAATGCAGATTTGATTCGTCAATCGCGTGAACTTGCACGCATCCGAATCGATCTCGACGTTCCGCTTGATCTCGAAGAGATAAAAACCAAGTCGCCAGACAGAGCGGCGGCGTACGAACTCTTCCATGAGCTCGAGTTTGCCAATTTAAGTCGGGAATATGCCGATGCTGCGGTCGAAGTTAAGCCGCCAGATATTTCAACGCCACTCGACTATCGTCGAATACAAACAAGAAGTGATCTTGATAATCTCGTTCGCACCCTATTTGATTCTGAGCACTTGGGTGTGGCAGTTGCCGACTCCACTCCTGCGGGAACCGGTGAACAGGGATGCTTCACGGAGTTGGAGTCGACGCAGGGAATCGCATTCTCCACTAAGGCAGGTCTGTCTGCTTACGTCGATCTTCAAAGATTTGAGGGTGGTTCAGAATCATTTCTACCGCCGTTGCGCGAGGTCTTGTCCAATGGACTCGTCGAAAAGTCGGTTCATGATCTGAAGCGCGCGGTGGGGCTGTTATCGCGTTTCGATATTGAACTGGAAGGCGTTAAGGACGACACCTTCCTCGCCGCTTACCTGCTGGATCCAAACCGGAGTAAGTATGAACTTAATGATCTCGCGCGTGAGGCGCTTGGTCTGGAAAACGGCCACAACCCAACCGCTGACTGGTCTCAGGAACAATGGCAAACAGCACGCGCTGCTGATCTAACCGCACAGACCGCGCACGTACTTCATCAACGAATACTCGAAAAGAAACTGGAGTCGATCTATTCGGAGGTCGAGCTGCCGCTTGCGCCGTTGCTTTATCGAATGGAGCGCGCCGGATTGAAGGTCGACCCTCGTGTGTTGTCGGAGTTGTCGACGTACCTGGGCCAGGAACTGCACAAGATTACGGTCAAGGTTTACCAGCTCGCGGGACGAGAATTCAACATCGGATCACCGAAGCAAGTTGGCGAAGTACTTTCCGAGCTGGATATTAATTCCGGTAGGAAGACTTCGACCGGACGAATCTCGACGAGCAAAGCGGTCCTGGAGGAGTTGGCCCAAACTTACGAATTACCGCGTTTGATAATCGAGTATCGCGAGCTCGATAAACTGAAGAGTGTCTACACGGACGCATTGCCACATCAAATCGCTACGGATGGTCGCATCCACTGTCATTTGAATCAGGCGGTTGCCGCTACCGGACGCTTGTCGTCGAGCGATCCAAATCTACAGAACATTCCGATTCGCAGCGAACTCGGCCGCAGGATTCGAAGAGCATTTGTTGCTGAAAAGGGAAACAAGATCATATCTGCTGACTATTCACAACTAGAACTGCGATTGCTGGCGCACATTACGCAAGACCTCGTAATGCTCGAAGCGTTTCAGAACGGCGAAGACATTCACGCGCGCACTGCTCGCCTGGTTTTCGGAGCCAAGACCGACGAAGAACTGAAAGAGGCGCGACGCTTTGCGAAGATTGTGAACTTCGCTATCGCCTACGCAATTGAGCCGTGGGGACTGTCGCAACGCGTCGGTATTTCGCGGCAGGAAGCGAAGAAAGTAATCGAAGACTATTACAACACCTACAAAGGTGTGCGACGTTACATGGAAGAAGTGCCTGTGCGCGCGCGTGAACATGGATACGTGAGATCGATCTATGGCCGCATTCGTCCGCTTCCGGGAATTACCGATCGCAATGCGAACATACGTAAAGCGGCCGAACGCGAAGCCATCAACATGCCGATTCAGGGCACGGCAAGTGATATCGTTAAAATCGCGATGTTGCATGTGGATGAAGAGTTCAAACGCGCGGGTTTTGGCGCGCGACTATTGATGCAGGTTCACGATGAGTTGTTAGTAGAAGTGCCGGAAAAGGAAGTCGAAGAGGTCAGTGCGATACTGAAGCGCGAGATGGAATCGGCGGTGAGCCTCGATGTGCCGCTTGTTGCAGACGTAGGTGTAGGCGACAATTGGATGGACGCCAAGCCGTGAATAGTGAATAGTGAATAGTGAATCGAGCGTTCGCGAGCCAGGATTTCGATTCACGATTCACGATTGACGATTTACGATTCGCGTAGCGAATTTATGGCAGAGCCCGCAAGACAACCTCCCCCGTCAGACAAGCCCGCGGAAGTTGTTTACCGTCGTGTGCCTTCGCCTGACTCTGAACCCTTAACTGAGTCGCTTCAAGTTCGTGCTCGTGAAATCGCACCCGCGATCAC
>DATJKB010000185.1:0-5049 GCA_035491875.1 Pyrinomonadaceae bacterium
TCAACGGCGGGCGTATGAATTTGATTTCAATCCCCTTGGTGTTCAGGCAGACGGCATCTGGACAGAAGGAATGGGTGAAGATTTCAGTCTGGATCTCGTGCTCGAATCGAAAGGAATGGTGACGACTGATGGTTACACGATCGAAGTCGCCATACCGTTTAAGTCGCTTCGTTACGTTGCCGGCAAAGACAAACTTTGGGGAGTGCACTTCTGGCGTAGAACAAAACGTCTGAACAACTCTCTCGACATGTGGATTCCGATGGATCGCGATAAAAGTAGCTGGCTCTCACAGGCGGGACACCTGACAGGCCTGGATGGATTGGCGACTGAGCGCACGCTCGAATTGATACCAAGCGTTACTGCTTCACAAACTGCGCGACGCGTCCGTACATTCGGAGTTTTCCCCAACACGCCGGCAGCATTAACCGATCCGGGTCGTCTCGTGAATGAGCCAGTCGACCTTGATGTCGGCCTCACCGGGAAATACACGCTGACGCCGACCGTGACGCTCGACTTCACGGTGAATCCGGATTTCGCACAGGTAGAATCGGATCAATTAGTTGTTACGGCCAATCAGCGCTTTCCGATCTTTTTCTCTGAGAAGCGGCCGTTCTTTCTCGAAGGCAGCGATATCTTTTCGACTCAGATTGCGGCGGTCCATACCCGCGCCATCATCGACCCCGACTTTGCAGCGAAACTTACCGGTAAGACCGGACGCAACACCTTTGGTCTGCTCTTAGCTTCGGACAATGGACCAGGAAACTTCAGTGCGGATGAACGAACGGTCATCTTGTCGTCACTCGAAGACACCCGCAATCGTTATCTCGATAAGAATGCCAACATTGGAATCCTTCGACTCAAGCGCGATGTCGGTAAGTCAGACTCGTTTATTGGACTCCTTTCGACTTATTACAGGTTTGTCGACAGGTATAACGTGCTCGGTGGATTCGACGGGCGTTTTCGCCTGAACAAGCAATCGACTTTCAGCTGGCAGGCGCTCGGCACACGCACGCGTCGAGTTCATTTCTTCCCGGAAGAAGGCGTATTCAAGGACATTCCGCAAAACGGTTTCATCTATGCCATTAACTACGATCAGTCAGGTCGAAACTTTGGGCAAAACTTTTCGATGACTGGTCGCACGCGTTACTACCAGGCGAACGTTGGCTTCAACCGTCGTCCGAATACGAACAATCCAAACTGGTTCATTCGATATAACTCCGATCCAAATCCGAAACGCAAGATCGTAGGTTGGCGCGTCTACACCGACTTTAATTCAAACTTCGATTGGCAAGGGCGTTCGCAGAACTTCAATAACGAATCACAGTTTCAACTTCGGCTGCAGCGTCAAACGTTTATTGGCATCGGAAGCGACAATGGTTACGACCGTGTGTTCGAAAGCGAGTTTGGTCCGAAGCGACAACCGGGCACTAACTGCGTTGTAAATAACACTTGCACCTTTGCCGGAGACGATAACGAGCGTTCGACGTATTACCACGGCATCTATGCGTACGCCGAATCAACGCCGGCAAAGAAATACAGCTTCAACATGTTCGTGAATCGCGTGTCGGGTGCGATGGATTTTGACTTCGGCGCCGGCCCGAAATTTCCCCGCGTGAGTCCGACGGCGCTCGCGGCCGAACAAGCGCGCCAATCGGGTCAGTGCGATCAGATACCCCTTCCGTCGATTTGCCGGGCGCCCCAGGATCCAGGACCAGGATCGTTCTGGCACTTCGATGGTGGGATCACTTATCTGCCAACCGCCGCGATCAATGCTCGTCTGAGTTACACCAAAGAGCATATGCGGAGACTCGACACGGGTCAGGTGGCGTTTGATGTGAACATCGTTTCGTTACGCACGACCTATCAATTCACGCGCTTCCTCTTTGCGCGCGGACGAATTGACTACGACTCAACTGCTTCAAACTACAGAGGACAGTTTCTACTCGGATGGACTCCAAATCCAGGCACTGCGTTTTACGTTGGCTATAACGACGACATTAACCAGAACGGTTTCAGCCCCCTCCACGGCCGGCTTGAGCCAGGGTTTCGGCGCATGGGCCGGACGTTTTTCATCAAGGCGTCGTATCTGATCAGGCGCAGCTTCTAGATCAGGAGCAGGGGCACCACGCAGGACGCACGAAATGATCGCCACCTGCTCCTGCCTGCTGCTCCTGCTCCTGTTTCTTTTACAACTCTTGACAACTAATTACGAACCCACAGCCTCCCAGTGGCGTAGAATAACGCGAGCCCCGGCTTCCTTCGACGGCCAGCATGGCTGAGGGGCTCTCGAGATAAACAACACAACTCATCGATCCCGGGGCGCGTGAACTCGCAGGTTTCTTCCTCGGAACCAGTTGATCCTCGGAGGCGTTGTTTAGTGCGTTCGCTCTTCATTCTAGCGTTGCTTCTTCTGCTGTGTTCGCCGCTTGCAGTGGCGCAAAGCAGCAACGGCACACCCGTACCCGCTAACGGCAATACTTCCGCTCCAGCCAGGAAAGCAACAGTCACAGTACCAGCGGAAAAAGCCAAGCCTCTTGTAATCCCTCGCCTGACAAAGCCGCCCGTCATCGACGGCAAACTCGACCGCGAAGAATGGAAGGAAGCGGTCGTACTTAAAGACTTCTACCAGTTCAATCCCGGTGACAACGTAGCTCCATCCAAGCCGACCGAGGCCTTCATGGGCTACGACTCGAAGTTCTTTTATTTCGCGGCCTATTGCTACGACGAACCTGACAAGGTGAGGGCCAGTGTCGCGCAACGCGATGACGTGTTCGGTGAAGACAACGTACGGATATATCTCGACACGTTCAATGATCAGCGCAAAGCGTACCTACTCGGTTGGAACCCATTCGGTATTCAACAAGACGGAATCGACACTGAAGGGCAGGGCACTGACTTTAGCGTCGACATCGTGATGGAGTCGAAGGGGACATTGACTACTGATGGATGGACACTTGAAGTTGCTATTCCGTTCAAATCGCTTCGGTACGTCGCGGGAAAAGACAAGTTGTGGGGATTTCATATTTGGCGCAACATCGCTCGCCTCAATGATGAACTCGATTCATGGGTTCCCATGAGTCGGGATATAAGCGGGACGCTGATTCAAGCCGCACATCTGACGGGGTTAGAAGGAATTTCAACCGAACGCACCCTGGAGATCATTCCCAGCATTACGGTGTCTGAGACCGGTCGAAGAGTTAATGCGCTTTCGCCGGCTGCACTCGCGGCGAATCCTGCCGCGCTCGATCCCGGACGAATGTTGAACGAGCCAGTCGAGACAGACGCAGGCATCACGGTCAAGTATGGTTTGACGCCAACAATCACGCTCGACCTGGCAGTTAATCCTGACTTCGCTCAAGTCGAAGCCGACCAAACTGTCGTTACGGCGAATCAACGCTTTCCAATTTTTTTCGAAGAGAAGCGCCCATTTTTTCTCGAGGGCATCGATATCTTTCGCACACCGATGACGGCCGTCCATACACGTGCGATTGTCGATCCAGACGTTGCAATGAAGATCACGGGCAAGCGTAACCGCACGACATTTGGCTTATTGGTCGCCTCTGACAATGCGCCTGGTAATTTCAGTGAAGAAGAAATCAACAATCCCTTCAACTTTCGAGTGATCGAAAGATTCGTTGATAGGAATGCTTACATAGGCGTGCTCCGTTTGAAGCGAGACGTCGGCAAAGAATCGACGATCGGGCTTATTGGTACCAGTTACAACTTCATCGAAAAACACAATCAAGTCGGAGGATTTGACGGCCGCTTCAAGTTAGACAAGATCACGACGTTCAGCTTCCAGGTGCTCGGCACAACGTCACGGCGATGTTTTTCCGATCCGTTCGCTGACTTGTATCGGCCCGCGCCAACTGACCCTTGTTTCACCGGCGGCAAGACGCGCAGTTTCTATCGCACGGGAAATGGCTTTGCTTACACAGCGAATTACAACAAGAGCTCACGTCACTGGTACTTCGGTTTAAACGCGAGTGGAACTACGCGCGACTATCGTGCTGACGTTGGGTTCACTCGCCGAACGAATACAAACAACGCCGGAGTTAATATTAATTACCACTCTGAACCGAAGCCAAAGAACCTGCTGATTGCCTGGGATGTATCCAATTCGACGCGCACGTCGTACACGTGGCAGGGACTCGGTTACAACACCGGCAATGAATCAAGCGTCGGATTCCGTTTTCAGAAAGATACCTACCTCGGTATGGGTGTGGACGTCGGTTATGACCGCATATTCGAAGAGGAATTTGGTGTGGCACGAACAGCAACGCAGAACGGTTCATTCTTCGGCGCGCCAGAACGATCGACCAAATATGTCGTGCCCTACATCTATGGCGGCTCAAGGCCGAGCAAGAAGTATTCGCTGAATTTCTTTTTGCTTCACTCGACTGACTCTTTCGATTTCGATTTTGGCGCTGAACCTAAGTATCCACGTGTCAGCCCCGCAGCATTGGCCGATCCAAGTGCTCCGCTCGATCCTGGGCCAGGTAAATTCTGGGAATTCAATCTCGGCACTAACTTTCAGCCTACGGATGAATGGAACATGTCGATCGGTTACACGATGAACCGTTTACGGCGCAATGACACAAAACTCGTTGCGTTTCAAGAAAACATCTTCTCGTATCGTTCAACCTATCAGTTCACACGATACATATTCGCCCGCGCGCGCATCGACTATGCAACATTATCCTCGAGTGCAAGGGCGCAGTTTCTGTTTGGTTGGACTCCGAATCCAGGCACCGCGTTCTACGTGGGCTACAACGACGATCTAACTCGCAACGGGTTCAGCCCATTCACCGGACAATTGGAACCGGGCTTTCGTCGCAACGGCCGCACGTTTTTCATTAAGGTGTCGTACCTGATTCGTAAGAGCTTCGGCGGATAAGAGACAGGAGCAGGAGCACCAGGCAGGAGCAGCAATCATTGGTCAGTTATCATTTGACAATTATCAGTTATCAATTTGTGTCCCTTGCTCGCGACTGGATCTTGAGCACGCTTCCTAAGGATTATTCGTTTGAAAGATCACGCGGCTCCCCC
>DATJKB010000186.1:0-3788 GCA_035491875.1 Pyrinomonadaceae bacterium
CGGCGGGTCGATTGCTCAGTTCTTCAATAATGAAGCGCTTCGCGAGGCGATACTCGGAGTTGTCGCAATAATCATGGTCGCATCGTTGGTCATCTACATGTGGCGGACTGGTCCAAAGGTCCAACAACGAATGCGCGATCGATTGACGCAGATGTCGTCGCGGAAATCTCGAGGGGCTGCGGTTGCCGGCGTTTTTCTGTTCACATTTCTCATGATCACACGCGAAGGAATGGAGACAGCGTTATTGCTCCTCCAGGTGCATGACGGTCAGGTTGTAACAGGTGCTTTACTCGGCGTCGCCGCAGCTGGACTCTTTGCCTGGGCCTGGGCGCGCTTCGGTCACACCATCAATGTGAAGCGTTTCTTCCAGGTGACTGGAATCTTTCTTTTACTGTTCATGATTCAGGTGGGTATTTATTCCTTCCACGAATTCGCTGAGGCTGGCTTGTTACCGAATAGCGACTTTCTTCACGAAGCAACTGAAAAGCTGTCGCCCGATGGACTCTACGGTAAGTGGTTTTCTGTGGTGATGGTTGCGGTTTGCGGTTTGTGGCTTTTCGTCGGTTGGTTGACGGATCGCGTTCAATCAACTTCGCGAAGAGGCTCAGCGCCTCTTGCAGAAGCGGGTCACTGAAACGGTTTCAGAGATCAAAATTGTAGGGCGGCCTCCGTGGCCTATTCAGTACCGTTCGCGGTAGCGAATGGCCCACTTCGAGCGACACGATTCTTGCGTCTTGGCCATTCGCTACCGCGAACGGTACTGAATCATTTCTTAAACTGCGCGGCCAATTCCCGCTTTAAAAGTTTACCGGTTGGTCCCTTTGGTATCTCCTCAACGAAGCGGACTGTCTTAGGGCACTTGTAGTCAGCCAACTGCGCCCGGCAAAAACTAACAATCTCTTCTTCTGTCGCCGTCGCACCTGCTTTCAAAACAATGAAGGCTGCGACATCCTCGCCGTAAAGTTCATCCGGAATACCAACAACAGCCGCGGCCGCAACCGTGGGATGTTGATACAACACTTCATCGATCTCGCGCGGGTAGATGTTTTCTCCGCCGCGAATGATCATGTCTGACTTACGATCCACGATGTAATAGAACCCGTCTTTATCGCGATAGCCAATATCGCCCGTGTGAAACCAACCGTTTCGAAACGCTGTTTCAGTGGCGTCATGATTTTTGTAGTAACCCTTCAGAATGTTTTCGCCGCGCAGAACAATTTCGCCGAGTGTTTCGTCAGGCACTTCCCTGTCCTCTTCGTCAACCACCATCATCTCGTTGCCGATTGGTAAGCCACACGATCCGGCGCGTCTTCTTTCATCAGGCGGATTGAAAGTTGAACGGCAAGTAGATTCTGACAAGCCGTACCCTTCAATCACCAGGCAGTTAAATGTTTCTTCAAATCTCTTCAGGACTTCTGCAGGCACCGGTGCTGAGCCGCACATGGCGAAGCGCAATTGATCGGTCGTCAAACCTTCGGGAACGCCATCAGGATATGTCGTCAATAGCATCGACAGCATGGTTGCTACCGAGCCAAACGACGTAATCTGATAGTCAGAAATGATTTGCCAGAACCGGCTCGCAGAGAACTTTGGACTGATTACCGTCGAACCGCCAGCGTAAAGCGCCGACATAGTTGTGATGGAAACCGCGTTCATGTGAAACAACGGCATGATTGTCAGCAGGCAGTCGTTTGCACTGAATTTGAGCCAGTCGCTGATCTGGCGCGCATTCGCGATCAGATTTCCATGCGTCAACAAACATCCTTTTGGTTTGCCCGTTGTGCCTGAGGTGTAGATGATGATTGCTTCGTCATCTGCATCGAGCTGTTCATCCGTTAGATCCGGGGTTGACGAACTGGCAAATTCCGCTGTTGCTTCCGCGGCATCATCGAAAGCAATAACCGATTTGAGCGCGTGGAGTTCAGCCCTAATTTCGTTTATCGACTCGACAAATTCAGAGTTCACGAGCAAAGCCCTGGCTTCTGAGTTACCGAGAATGAAAACCATTTCGTGCGGCTTCAATAGCGAGTTGACTGGACCAGCAATCGCGCCGATCTTCCAGCATGCCAGGTAAGCAATGATGTATTCAGCACTGTTAGGCATCAACAGACTAACAACGTCGCCCTTCTTTATTCCGCGCTGACGCAACATCGCGGAGACTCTGTTAACGATGATATTGAATTCGCTGTAAGTGAAGCGTCGACCATCAGCTTCCGAGAACAGGAAATCCTTGTCCGGTGCCGCAGCGACTCGGACTTCAAGCAGAGATCTCAAATCATTCGGCGGAATGTTCTGAGGGGTGGTCATGTCAGGACATTAGCCTACCACGTCGCGTTGTGCAGTTGGGAAGGGGCAAGCGGGAATGCTGAATGTTGCAGTCGGGAAGGGGGCAAGCGGTGAATGGACTCAACTTTAGATGGTGCAGTCAGGAAGGGGGCAAGCGGTGGAGTGACTCAACCTGCTAATGTGACTACCAGAGCGCCCCCGCTCAATTCACAGGATCGTCAATGTCATGGAAACAGAAGAAGCGGGGGCGCGCTCGTTGTCGCATTCGGAAATTGAGTGGATTTACCGCTTGCCCCCTTCCTGACTGCGCCATTCAAACTTGAGTCATTACCGCTTGCCCCCTTTGTGACTGCACCATCTAAACTTGAGTGATTACCGCTTGCCCCCTTTGTGACTGCGCCATTCAAACTTGCTCCCTTCCTTACTGCGGATTACTATTTGGCGCGCGTTCAAATCTAATCACCAAACTACTTCCCAAAGCAGTATTTCTTTATGACGACATACCAGAATTTCATCGGCGGCGAATGGATCAAATCCAGTGCTTCCAAGTCGGCGCCCAATGTAAATCCCGCCAACACCGACGACGTTATCGGCGATATTCCCCTCGCAACTCGCGAAGAAGCTCGCCGCGCAGTTGAAGCCGCAGCGGAGGCGTTTGCCAAATGGCGCTCGACTCCTGCTCCCACACGCGGGCGGATTGTCGCGCAAGCAGCCAGACTGCTGGAAAAAAACAAAGAAGAGCTCGCGCAAACCCTAACGCGCGAAGAAGGCAAGACGATCGCGGAGTCGCGTGGTGAACTTCAACGATCGATTAATGTCGCAGAATTTTGTGCAGGCGAATCGCGCCGGTTAACCGGCGAAACGATTCCTTCCGAACTGCCTTTAAACTTTGCGTACACCATCAAACAACCGCTGGGTGTCGTCGCGTGTGTCACGCCCTGGAATTTTCCAGTTGCTATTCCGGTTTGGAAAATTGCCCCTGCTTTAGTCGCCGGGAATACAGTCGTCTTCAAACCCGCGACACTCACGCCCGCAACTGCCACTCGCATCGTCGAACTTTTTGAAGAGGCCGGCATTCCACCGGGAGTGTTGAATTTGATTCTGGGCTCAGGATCTGAAGCGGGCGAAGAGATCATCAATCATCCGGCAGTTAAAGCTGTGTCATTCACCGGGTCTAACGGTGTCGGCATCCGTCTCTACGAACAAGCTTCACGACGCGGTGCAAAGGTTCAATGCGAAATGGGAGGTAAGAACCCGGTCGTTATTCTTGAAGACTGTGATATCGATCTTGCCGTTGAGTCGACAGTGCAAGGCGCATTTGGCTCGACTGGCCAGAGGTGCACGGCAACGAGCCGGGCTGTAGTCGTCAATCAAATCGCCGACGAGTTTGTCCAGCGCATTGCAAAACGTGCGCAGTCGATGCGTATCGGTGCCGGCGTTGATCCGCAAACTGAGATGGGACCAAGTGTTGATGAGAACCAGTTCAAGACCGTGCTGCGATA
>DATJKB010000187.1:0-4173 GCA_035491875.1 Pyrinomonadaceae bacterium
TGGGAATCGCCGACATCATCATGGACACCTATGCGATGGAGACGGCAATCTTGCGCGCGCGCAAGTTGGTTGCGACGAAAGGCGAGAGCGCAAGTGAGCGATATCTCGACATGACGCGCGTGTTCTGCAACGACGCAGTCGGGCGGATTGAAGCGCGTGCAAAGAGCACGCTCTCGGGGATGGCTGAGGGTGATGAGTTAAGGACGCTTTTGGCGGCGTTGAGACGATTCACTAAGCTGCAGCCAATGAACACGATTGCTGCGCGGCAGCGAATTGCGGATGCGATGATTGAGAAGAATAAGTGGGTTTACTAAGTGGGTGGAGCGGATTTCAGATCTAAGATCTCACATTTGAGATCTTAGATCGAGATCTTCAATCTCTTAAGTCTCAACGATCCGGACTGAACTTTCTTAGCCACTAATCAGCAACCCGGCGTCACGGCAAAAAGCGTGAATTAATTGTCGTGAAGCTCATGTTTTCCTCTCGCGCATTTCCGCTAGCTCTTTGAAAAAGGCTTCCCGGTCACGTCTTCTTTCCTCAGCACGTCGAGTTTTGTCTGTCAGATATCGTTGACCCTTGATATCGGAGTTTTGTAGTGAGTCGCACCATGCCCGAAGTTGTTTGGAGATACTAATTGCTCTCGTTATCAAATCTGAAATCTCAGATCTCAAATCCGCAAACCGCTTCAAACGTTCGCACAAACGCAGGACGGATCGACTCTCGCCTGCTGATCCTCGAGAGATGTAGAGAGAGGTTATTAACTCCTGAGTCGTACCTCTTTCAAACCCTTCGGAAATATTATTTGAGATGGAAACGGCCGCTCTTTCGAGCTGATTCTTAATGGTGAAACAGCCCTTGAATTGCGGGTGGGCGGTCAAGTCGAACACGCGAACGGCTAACTCAATTGCGTCTTGCCACACAGGAAGATCTTCGAAGTTTTTGTACTTCATTGTGAGGAACCTCGATTGTGAGGATTGAAAAAGCCGTTAGATTATAGGCGCAACACTAGAATTCTCAAATCTGAGATTTGAGATCTGAGATTTGAGACTTTAGATTTGAAACAATCAAAAGAATCAAAACAAATCAATGCACATCATCCCAATCTCACTCCCCACGCCTTTCTACATCGGCCCGGTGAATGTGTATCTCATTGCCGAAGAGCCGCTGACCCTCATCGACACTGGTCCAAAGACAAAAGATGCCATTGATGCGCTACGAGCGGGATTGCGCGCGGCCGGGTTTCTTATCTCAGATCTTCGTCGCATCGTTCTAACCCATGCTCACGAAGATCACTGTGGCCTCGCTCGTTCGTTGCGTGATGAAGCCAAGAATGCGGAAGTGTTGGTTCACGAATGGGAGACCGGACATCGTCATAGTCGACTCGAATATGGGGAGCATCGTTCATTACTGGTACGCGCCGGAGTTCCCGACAAAGAGATTTCCGCGATGCGACGTATGTATGAAGGTATGCGACAGTATGCTGATTCGTTTGCCGATCACGAGTATGGACCACTGTGGGACGACGCCGAGCTGGAGTTTGAGTCCGGCGCTTTACGAATCGTTCACACGCCTGGACATACTCCCGGATCGTGCTCTTTTGTTCGCGAGGCTGATCGTACAGTGATCGCGGGCGATTGCGTTTTGAAGCGAGTAACTCCCAATCCGGTTCTGTCACCAGATCCAATCGATCCCGCAAAACGCTTTCATTCGCTTGCTGAGTATCTCGTTAGTCTAGCTCGGCTACGAACCTTCGCGCCCACTCTTGTCTATGGTGGGCACGGCGACCCTGTCCACGATTATGAAGAACTTTTCACCCGCTACTTCCGCGCGATTCGCGAACGACAGGAGTTGGTCTTGCGGCTAGCGGGAAAGAACGGCGCCACGGCCTGGGATATCGGTCAAGCGATGTTTCCCGGGACTGATGATGTTCACCGTTTTCTTGCCGTTTCAGAGGCCGCCGCCCACCTTGACCTGGCGCATTCAGAAGGCAAACTCGCCCTCGAACTGAGCGGTCAAAAAGAAATCTACAAATCCCTCGACCCCACGACATGAAATCCGTCTCCGCGGTGTTTCTTATTCGGGCTCTTCCACTAGCGAGCTAAAAAAGAATCTGGACTGGGAATCCTTTTGGAACCTCAACGTCGCGGCCGCGTGTAAATGGCAAAATCTTCCGGAGGAAATCCGCATGAAAATCAAATACGCTCCTGCTCTCCTGGCTACAGTTGTTTTGACGACTGGTCTGGTACTCGCTCAGCAGCCAACGCCGCCGCCACTACCGAGCGAACCCGACGCAAGTGTCCTCTCATTTTTCGTAGATGGCTCCGGATTTTTGGGCGTCCACGCTGAGGATATCAGTCGCGAAAACATGGGGCACTATGGTCTAAACCAGGTGCGCGGTGTTGGAGTTACGCAGGTGGTTAAAGATAGTCCAGCCGAAAAGGCAGGCATCCGCAAAGACGATGTGATCGTCCGATTCGACGGCGAGAATGTTACGAGCGTTCGCAAGCTCAATCGTCTGATATCTGAGGTCTCTCCGGATCAAACAGTTCGTGTGTCGATTAGCCGCGGAGGAGCGGAACAGGAACTAAGCGCGACAATCGCCCGCCGCAAGAATTCATTCAACACGGAGTTGTTTGGTTCCGTCGATCCCAAGGTGTGGCGCTGGGAAGGCAATATGGGCGAAGGAAATTTTCCTTTTCTTCAGGCGCTTGGTAACAGGCGTAGGATCGGTATCACAACAACCGAACTGACAAAACAGTTGGCAGACTACTTTGGCATCGCCGAGGGACGCGGTGTGCTAGTGACCTCGGTTACTGAAGATGGTCCAGCAGCGAAAGCCGGAGTAAAGGCTGGTGATGTGATAACAGCAGTCGACGGTGAAAGAGTCGATGGTACCGGTGACATCTCGGACATCGTAAATAGAAAGAAAGAAGGAGACGTTAGTTTGACGATCGTTCGCAATAAGTCGCAACTAACACTGAGAGTCACACCGAAGGACGGCGAGACCACTTTCCGCACATTCACTCGGCCGACGATCGGGCGCACGATTGTTATTCCGCGGATCGAGTTTCCGGTAATACCGGAGGTGACTATTCCGGCGATGGAGGTTCCGTCCATCAATATTCCGGCCTTTGAGATACCGTCCATCAATATCACAGCTCCGCGAGTGGTCACGCCGCGAGTAGTCACACCGCGAGTTATGACTCCCCGAATCGTCACTCCGCGCGTCGTCACTCCTCGAATTGTTCCTCGACCCGTAGTCGTCCGATCAACGACAGGTCCCATCTAAAACGCTTCCGCAGGTTGCTCGAAACAAGCAGGGTAATCCTCCAACTTCCTCAGGTGCCGCAGTTACCACGGCGCCTGAGGTTTTTTTCATTGCCGATTGGCAATTGCCGATTGCCGATTGATTCTCTGGTTCGTAATGCGCCGCGCCTGCCCAAGATCATCGAAAAGCAAGGGACTTCCAATCGGACAATCGGCAATAGGCAATCGGCAATGAACCGACCCTCCTTGCGCCAAACCCATCTGTTGTGTGATGATCCGAACCGATGAAAGTCGTCATAAACAGCCCTGATCTTTTAAGGAGTGCATAAAGAGTGAAAGCGGAATTGCAGCAGTTAGTCGCTTTACAGACCCTGGATACCCGAATACGAACACTGGAAAAAGACCTAGAAGCGATACCCGAGAGGCGCGCTGAGATCGAAAGGGAATTCGATCAGCGCGCCTTTGAAATTAGGGGCCTAGAGAACCGTCGGGATGAGGCAAAACACACACGCGCGCGTTTAGAGAATGATGTAGTCGAGCAAAAGGGCAGAGCGGAGCGAGCTGAAAGAAACTTGATGTCGTCCAAGAAGCAGGATGAATACACCGCAGCTATTCGTGAAGCGGACGCCGCACGAAAACAGATCTCGACGCTCGAAACGCAGATCCTGGAACAGCTCGAAATTCTCGAGCAAGCCGAAGCTGCCTTGAACGAACGAGCCGACGAAATTGCCAGCCTCAATACAGATCGCGAGGCGCGACTCAGTTCCTTCGATTCAGAAACTGGTAAGCAGTCAGAAGAACTGAAGGCAGCTCGTGTTGAGCGCGACCAACTCTTAGCAAGTTTGCCGAAGGCGATGAGCGGACTTTACCAGCGAATCAGCAAACGCATTCGTGATGGTGTTGCCG
>DATJKB010000188.1:0-8273 GCA_035491875.1 Pyrinomonadaceae bacterium
GCGAAAGCAGAAAAGGATCGCAAAGAGAAAGCTGAAAAGTGCAGCCAGGAAAAGCAGACGCTCGCAAATCTCGACGCCAAGGTCGACGACTTCGCTCGTCTCCCTGCAAAAACCCAGCTCGTCGCCACTCCCTACCTGAAAGGAAAACTTTTCATCGTAGAAACTCGGGAAAAGCAGAATTATGTTTACGACTTTTCCGGCACAGGTTGCCGGATGTCTAAAGACTGCAGTGTCGATGCCGGCTGCAAAGGAATCGACAAGTTTAGCGAAGTGCGTGCGAGGAGTGTCGAAGAGGTTGGCACTGTTGCGTTGATTGAGTGTCGTAAGATCAAGAAGGGTAACTTTGTCCAGACCGGCTCCAGCTCCGGCGAAAAGGTTCCTGGCTACGATCTTTCCTGCAACGTTACGCTGGTTGATCGGAGCATACCGGCGGTGGTTTACAAAAAGAAGTTTGATTCAGAGCTGTTGATGATTGAGGACTCAACCAGCGTGTCACTAAGTGGTCCCAAAGAGTTGGTGGCGCGCACGCCAACAACTGAGATGGATGAATTCCTTCTCAAACTCCAGCGGCGCTGATTCGAGACATCTTCTCCACGCGTCAGTGTTCTCATCTGCAGAATGCCCCTTTTGTCCTTCATAGTGGGTCGCAGTCAGTACCGAAACGCGGTAGCGGATGTCCGATTCACTTTAGTTTGTCGTGTGCTTCCCTTGTACTCAACTGCTTTCAGGAATCGTGAGGTTGTTTTCTGAAAGCAGTTGAAGCCAGGTGACGACACGACAAACTAAAGTATCGGACATCCCGCTACTGCGAATGGTACTGAATAGCACTTGATCAGAGGTTCCTTCAGTTTGTCGTGAGGTGGCGACAAACTATCCATTCGCTCAACGTCACAAGATGTCTTATTCATCCTTCATCCTTCATCCCGCATCCCTCATCCTTTTGTCCTTGACGCATTCTTTTGGCAGGGCAGCTTCCGTCGGAATCGTTCTTCACGCTGTATTGTTTGGAAATTCGGCCCGCCAAAAAAGTTATTGATTTTCGTACGTCGCCTTGCCTATGATCCTTGCGGCATTTTCGTAAAACCTGATCCACAAGGTAAGGAATGCCCGGCGTCGTACCTTAGGTCTCACTAGTTCTCAACCGCTGCTCCATAACTCACTGCTAAGCAAATCTGTTTTCAACCGGTGAAGAAATGAAAAAACTAAATCTATCGCTCCTCGTCTTGATCTGTACTCTGTTCGCGACCACAGCTCTTGCCCAGGAGACTCCTGAGCAAGCGCGCAACTTTCAGATAAACGCCACCCACACAGGCGCTATCTCTTCTGAGCACTTAACACCGCCTTTCAAACAAAGATGGGTCGTCAATTTCGGCCGGAGCATTTCTTATCCGCTGATTGCCGACGGCAAAGTTTACGTCACCGTCAAAAATGCATCGGGCCCCGGAACAACACTCTACGCGTTGGATGGAACAAACGGCGCGACGGTCTGGTCCTACGCTCTTGGCGGAAGCTTTTTTTGGTCTGCGGCCTGCTACGAGAATGGACGCGTGTTTGCAGTGAACGGCGATGGTTTGCTACGGGCCTTTGATGTCGCAGCGGGTAACCTGATGTGGAGCGTCCAGCTTCCTGGCCAGTATTCGTTCTCCGCGCCGCCGACAGTTTCTCAAGGCGTCGTTTACGTGAGTGGTGCAGGATCGGGCGGAACTGTGTACGCCGTTAACGCAGAGTCTGGTGCTCTGCTATGGACCAGGTCGGTGATGAATGGCGATAAGAGCTCTCCAGCGGTCACGAGCGATGGTGTATATGTCTCGTATTCTTGTCCGAACGTTTATAAGCTGGATCCCTCGACAGGCGCGCAGATTTGGCATTACTCGCCGGGCTGTTCAGGAGGTGGAGGCAAAACGCCGGCACTCTACGACGGGCGGCTTTATGTTCGCGACTTTTCGGACACGATCTTTGACGCCAACACGGGATCGATCATTGGCAACTTCAATGCGAAAAATACTCCCGCGTTTTCCGGCAGCCGCGGCTTCTTTCTAAACGGCCCACATTTCTTCGGATCGTATGGAACACTGCAGGCCCGCGACGTAAACACGAACTCCCTTCTCTGGAGCTTCTCCGGAGATGGGTTTTTGCAGTCTGCTGTACTCGTCGTCAACGACTATGTGTTCGTCGGCTCGGCGCAAGGAAAGTTGTACGCGGTAGACGCCGCAACCGGACAGCAGGTTTGGGTCACGACGGCCGGCACAAGCATTCCTTATGTTGACGAGCAGAACGTCTCCCAACCTCTCACCGGCTTCGCAGCAGCAGAAGGTTTGTTGGTAGTGCCTACGAGCACAACTCTGGTTGCGTACGAAGGCGACACCACGCCACCCACTCTGACGTGGGGCAGCCAAACGCCGGCGGCGAATTCCTCAGGCTGGAACAACACGCCAGTCGATCTTCCATTCACGACTTCTGACGATTTGTCTGGCGTTGAATCCTCAGCGCCCGAGAGTCCGGTGAAGTTCATGTCGGAAGGAGCGAATCAGACTCAGGACGTGATCGTTACCGATCGCGCAGGCAACAGTGCGACATTCACGTCACCCGCAGTGAACATAGACCTCACCGCACCATCATCATCAGCCCAAGTTACAGCGACAAGCGGCAACGGGGACTGGTACACAGGTGTGGTTTCGGTGATGCTAAATGCCTCGGACAATCTCTCTGGCGTGGCAAACGTTTTCTATCGTCTAGATGGCGGCTCGGTGCAGGCTTACTCGGGCACCTTTTCAATCTCAAGCGATGGAGTGCACAACTTTGAATTCTGGAGTGTGGATCAGGCAGGCAACACAGAAACACATCAGACACAGATCGTGAAGATTGATGCGAATGCTCCGGTAACTCAGGCATCCGTTTCCGGCACAGCCGGAGCGAACGACTGGTATCGCAGCGCAGTGCAGGTTTCACTTAGCGCCGTAGACAATGGGTCAGGCGTGCAAAACTCTTTTTATCGAATTGATGGCGGCGTGGTCCAAACCTATGCGGGCACGTTCAGCTTGTCCGCTGTTGGCCAGCACACGGTCGAGTACTGGAGCGTTGACAACGTAAACAATACTGAAGTGCCGCACTCGCTGGTTCTTAAGATTGATACCAGCGCCCCGTTTGTGACGGCGACGGCGAATCCATCAACTGCTTCGAAGAGCCCGAGGCCCGTAACTGTCACGATCTCCGGCAAGGCTACGGACGTGCTAAGCGGAGTGAGCAGTGCAAGCTATAGCGTGATTGACGAATATGGGGTAACGCAGCCCAGTGGTTCAGCCACGTTGCAAGCAAATGGGACCTACTCATTCACGCTCATTCTACCCGCGACGAAGAATGGTCCAGACAAGGATGGCCACCTGTACACGATTGTGGTGACCGCCTCTGATCAAGCCGGAAATTCAGCATCAGCAACAACGACGTTTAGGATCAACTGACAACGCACTGTTTCGGATTGACGAGCCGAGGGCGAATAGCCAGTACCGGAACGCGGTAGCGGATGTCCGATACACTTTAGTTTGTCGTGTGCTTCCTTGTACTCAACTGCTTTCAGGAATCGTGAGGTTGTTTTCTGAAGCACGGCGTTTCAAAAAAATACCACCGACTGCCGTCGGTGGTATTTTTCGGTCTGCTTCATAGTCTCGTGGCGACCAGTCAGTACCGGAACGCGGTAGCGGATGTCCGATACACTTTAGTTTGTCGTGTGCTTCCTTGTACGCAACTGCTTTCAGGAATCGTGAGGTTGTTTTCTGAAAGCAGTTGAAGCCGGGTGACGACACGACAAACTAAAGTGTATCGGACATCCGCTACCGCGTTTCGTACTGACTGTTTTGGGCCAGTTGCCGCAGAGTCATTCACGATACAAGCACTCAATTGTCACTTCCCTTCCTCAACCCGCCGCACCACCTGAGCCAGGTACGGATCCTTTATCTCCAATGCATAACGGATCAGGGATCGGGTTTGTCTTGGTATTGAACTGTTGGTTATGAGCAATCGAGCGCGGCGTTTAAAAGAAGCGTCGATGTAAGAGTTGAGTTGATGTACGGTCGTTAAAGAAGGATGTTGTGTCAGTTGTTTCTTGAGAGAATCCACTCCATCACGGGATCGCGTCCGGCGCGGAATTCTGTCCACGTTGGTTCGACACGTTGGTCCGGGACCACTGCAGAATCTGTGTCGGCGCCGAATCGGTAGTACCGAGTGGAATACGATATTCGAAAGCCGGAGTTGGGCAGACGGAATTCGCCGTGTTCTCCGTAATGGTTTGGTCTCATTCCCGTTGGGCTGCCGACGAGAATCGCGTTCGCCTCATTACGAAGATCAAGCGCATTAATCGTCGCCGCGGAAAATGTGCCCGGGCCAGTGATCACAAACAACCCACCCTTCCTATTGATTGCCGCGTGGGCCTTGATGAGGGGGAGAAGTAGCCGGCGAAACTGAGTCAAGTCTCCGCCCTGATTGCGCCGCAGATCAATCACAAGCCGTCGAGCGTGGGATTCATCAAGCAACTGGGCAAGTGCTGCCGCGCGTTCCCGGAACTGCGCGTCCGGTGGATAACCAGTGAATGAGAAGTAAACCGTCTGAGCATCTGGCAGAAACTCTGTCCACCATGATTCCGCCAATCGCTGCAAATAAAGTGGTGGATTGTCCGTTGCCATTCGCCAGGCTGAGAAACCTGCGAACCGCGCGGGTGAGAACGTCATGGTTGTTCTATCTCCCGTAACTGTTTCCAAAGCGAAGGGCGCGTTTGCTCGATCGGCTATTACGCCTAGGCCGTGCAAAACCTCTGGTGTGGTTAATTGCACTGCTGCAGTGAAACGTGTGCGCCCATCATTCTCGCTTCGGGGAACAAGCTGTGTTGCGCGATTCATCACGTCACCTATTGGAGTGGAGCCGATTGCGAGTACGCGTGCCCCAACGGCCGAGTGGTAAGGAGCCTGTGCCGCGATAACGCGCAATTCGTCGCCGAACCATTGCATCTCGACCGGGTAGCGCAGAGAGTTCGGCGGTAGATCCAAATGCGTGTGGCCATCCCCGATGAGGGCCACGATCCGCATTAGACCGACGAGTACTTCATCGTTATTCAGCCGCGGTATGGCAGCGTCCAGGCGTGCTACTTCAGCGTCGAAGGTTTCGCGACTAACCGTGTGGAACGCGTTGACGTGATGGCCTGGCAATTCCCGCGCGAGATAGCGAAGGTCTTCGCGCCACGCATCGGAGCTAAGGTGAGGGCCGGCATTTTGCGAAACGCAGGAAGTCAAGATCAATAGCAGCATTAAGCTCAGGTGCAACAGTATCTTCATGCGCTTCGCAACTTGGTTATGAGTAATCGAGCACAGCGTTTAAGAGAAGCTCGATGATGTGAGATACCCTCAACCTTGGCAAGTCAAATCATTGCGAAGCGGATGGTTCAACCTGAAATTTGCATTTCCTTATCGTGAAACAGCCGCTGCTACGGAATGATCGCGACGCAGAAATTCTAGCGTTTTCTCGTTGAACTCAGCGACCTTCTCGTAGATTGCGGTATGGGCGCACGCTTCAAAGATTACTAGCTCGGAATTACGAATATTGTCTTTTAGTGGAAAACGAGCTGACGTCAATAAATCATGACTACCAAAAGTAATTTGCGTCGGGGCCTCGATTCGACCTAATTGCGCTTCAACGTCATGTCTAATTACGGCATTTGACTGCAGAATGAAATCAGGGACCGTCTGCGCTGGTCGACTCCGAACGAAGTCACACAATGCGTTGATGTATTCTGGCTTATCAGCGTACAGCTCAGGCGTTAAGCACCATGGAAATATGCTCTGAATCACCATCTCCGGGACACTGCCCAATGCTTGTGCGTTGACTTGCCAGCCTTCCACAACTGTCTTAAGAAACAGGTCGGTCTTGGTCCAGGCACTGTGCAGCGATAACGATTTAACTTTCTCCGGAGACTTCGCTGCCACCCACAATCCAATCGCCGCTCCAAGCGATAAGCCGCTGATGTGAGCCGATCGTATACCCAACGATTGCATGAATGCGGAAACGTCGTCCGCCAAGTCTTCAGTTGAGTAGACGGAGTCTGGCTTATCACTTTCGCCCGTGCCACGTAAGTCGACGGTAAAACAGGTGAAGTGCTTCGCGTATTCAGTCACCTGAAATGCGTAGCAACCATTATCTGCTGACAGAAAGGGGATGAGAATGAGTGGTTCGCCGTCGCCTTGCTGTTCATAGTTTATCGTGATGTTGTTTGCTTTCACTTTAGGCATGAGGTTGTCTCCTGATGATTTAGTAGAGCGGGGGACCGAGAGTATACGCGTCATACCATCTAAGTAGAAGGCAAGAGCGGAGAGTAGCGGTCAGTTGAGGAAAGCACTGCTCTGTGGGCTGAAATTGAACTCCACGCCGCTGACGGCGGTCGTGTCTATTCGCGATCCACTATTCACGAAATAGGCACTCAATCGTCACTTCCCTCTCAACCCGCCGCACTACCTGGGCCAAGTACGGGCCTTTTATCTCCAACCCATAACGGATCCGAGCGATCGAGTTTCTCTTGGTATTGAACTGTTGGTGAGTAATCGAGCGCGGCGCTTCAGGCGAAATACCACCGACGGCAGTCGGTGGATTCGTTCATATCATACCTACCTAGACATCACAGATACTCTTTTGCGCGCTGGCGAATTCAAGTTGAGTGATGGACTCAACCTACGTTCGCCAGCGCGCAAACTTTCTTTCGAGCGCTCGTGGTAGGCCGGATCTGAACCATCCACCGACTGCCGTCGGCGGGATCCATGCAGTCGTCCTCACCATAAACCTTTAGGAGGGAACAGCAATTCAAAACCTCAGCGATCCGGATCGGCCGCGTCGAGGAAAACACCCGACAGCCAGAATGAGCCTGTCAACACACCTCCCGTTGTGACTACATCGTTCAGTAATACTGGATCAGCGACAACATCGATCTCGCCGCCCAGAGTCGACACGTGAGCCCAGCAGAAAGTATTGCCTGTTACAGGATTCGTGAGAAGTGAAGTCTCCAAGACATGGCCGGTGAAGATAGCGTGGGCCTCCGGAGGCACAGTGGCCTCACCCTCAGGACTGAATAGGCCCGACGGGATGAACGACTTCGAGGCAAATTTCGACTCGCTGCTCTTGTCGAATGCTTCCACGCTTTCATACGACCGCAACTCATGGGCGAACGCCGCCAATTGAACCTGGACCACTGAACCTAATCGAGGTTCAGAGATTTTGGAATTGGGAACGTCAAACACGAACGGAAAATCTCCATCTTCTGCAGCGTTGTCTGATGGATTGACCCAACCATAGAAGGCAGCGTCCAAAACTGTTCCATCTGGGCGACTAATCTTCTCTACAAGCCTGACACGCATACGTCCCTTGCCGCGAAAGTGTGGGTTGAGTCCGATGAGTTCGTCATTTCGACCAAGCTGCGCCCAAAGTTCTATCCCCGCACCCGGAGACCACTTCACGTAAGTTCCATCAGATGTGCGAAAGGCTTGACCTTCTTCAGACGCTCTTATTGCTAATGCGTGAAAATCGTCACGGGATTGCACCGGGAATCCAATGTCCGAGAAATGGCTGGGCATTATGAGGAGGAGTATACATTTTTGCTGCGAGTGTGAGTTGATCCCCGAGCTCGGGGTGAATCAGAGGTTCGCCGAAGCGCATGTTCGATACACTTCAGTTCACCTCTCTGCGCAACCTCCGCGTCCTCTGCGGCTCGGCGGTTATGCTGCTGGAAACGGAAACCGCAAGAGACGCAGAGAACGCTGACGTTGCGCAGAGAGATGTTGATGGATTTCTGTCGTGTCGAGCAATTATGAACCTTGACGACAAACTGAAAGCATGTCAGTCATTTGTTGCGCGTATCGATCGTCGCCGCTTCCTTTCGTGTTGAGTGTTTGCAGCGATGACCGACAAGCTGAAGCATATCGGACATTCATTGACGGATCTCTGTTGTGTTGAGCGATTATGAACCTTGACAACAAACTGCAGAGGCACCTTGCAAAACTTGACCTCATCGGAATGGAGTCAGTACCACCACGCGGTAGCGGGTGGGTGCGAAGCAAGATCGGGCCGCAGGTTCACACGGATAAAACAGATAGGAATTGCACTGAGGGATCAGACGTTATGCTCTTCTTCTGATCGGTGTTCATCTATGTAACTCTGCGGCCTGATCTTGCTTATCTCTTCCTGGCGCACTTCAGCATGGGCTGTGCTATTTTTTCTTTGTCATGCGACGCACTATCACACGC
>DATJKB010000189.1:0-4526 GCA_035491875.1 Pyrinomonadaceae bacterium
AACAAAGGGGCCCGCTGATGGCGAGTCCGCTCCAAGCGCTTGTTATCTCGCTGCCATTGTATAAGCGAGGAGATCACTCGCCGGAAACAATTGCACGTGCTTGGAGAGTCTGTCTAGATCTGAAACGTTGACGTTCGCGCAAGTGAGCGGGGGTAAACCGCCCTTCCGTACCTGCATTCGTCGCAGCTTGAGTCATTTCGACGAAGATTGGTCGCTGATGATTTTGCACGTCGTACCAGTTCGTGGTAGTCGATGAGGTCAAGGTACAAAGCATCAATACTCAAGCTTCACTGAAATGATTCAAGCCGGAAAAATGCAGTTAGGAAGGGTGGTTTACCCCCGCCTACTCTTCCTATGCGCAACTCGTGATTAATAACACACGGAAGCGAGATAACGCCGGGCTTCAGCTGCGGCGCGCGATCAGCATTCAAACTGCGAAGAAAAGGTTACTTGAGAAAAAAGCTATCGCGCCGGCAAGGCTTTGTTCGGCGCGCTTAGGAATATCACTGCTCATAGCTAATCTGGAATTCGATTGAAACGTAGGTGCCACCAATTTCCTCACGCGTGGTAATGACCGCCTTCGGCCAGCCACGAGAGCCAAGCACCTGCTGTATTACCCTGCGGGCAGCGCGCACTTTGACCACATCGTAGACTGCGTCCTTTACAAGATTGATATTTTTTTCGCGCAGAGCTTCAATCATCTCGGATTCTTTGACCCCTCTAAGCCCTTGAAACTTCACCTCAAGGACGAGGGGCAGTTCGACCACCTCAAAAATAACTACAACGCCGCCCCGGATGCCCTCGTCAATCAGCACACGCGTCTCCGTGTTATCGAAGACACCGAGCGCGAGAAGCTTTTGCAGATCCTGCTGGCTTCGCTTGTTACTGAATGGTTCACCCGGTTGAGTCTCGACGTTAGAGAGTATTTCCTTAGCGGTCAGACGACGATTCCCGACCACTTCCACAGCTTCCACAAGCCGCTTTGAGTGCTGAGCCTCCGCACTTCGCATCGCGGGCAACAGAGAACCAATTGCGATCAGCATAATTGGTAGACTAAGAAAGGATGTCACATGAGCTCTCATCTTTCCTCTTTTCATTCTTCGACATTCTCCAACCCGAAGCGCCGAACGCTGAGCTTGAGCGGCTCGCCCACGCAACTACACTAAAAGTTACTCACTGGCGAGTCCACTCCAAGCGCTTGTTCGGCGGAACGGTCTTAGGGTAGAGCAACACTATCAATCTTGATTAGCTCCAACTGATATTTGTTCGAAGAGCGGGTAAGTGCAGTCTGCTTCCTCCTAAACCTTCCCACGACGTCGAAAACAGTGTCCTTTGGCAAGAGTCCGGCATTTCCCTCATTCGCAATTCCGTTGGTCCCTGCGACGAGATCCATTTGAAAGTCGAAGGCACCGTTTGTACATATTTCGTCTCTCCGAAGCATACCAATTCTCATTCTGAAGTCGAGACGAAGACGGACTAGTTTATTCTCGTAATCTTGTGGAGTAGCCATAAGAGCGCAATAGGAGACGGAGGGCAAAAGAGAGTAATCCGCATCCATGCAGGGAAGTTCTGGGCTATCCGAGGTTGGAACCATTGTGCATAGCCGCTCGGTCTTTGATGATTTGCGGTGCCCAACGAAGGATGAGAAAGCAACACCAATTAGGAAAGCCGATAGAAGTACCGTGGCCCTCAAACAGTTCTTTATTAAAACGCGCCTCATGAAAATGTGAGAGTTCCGCCGAACGTTGCGCTTGAGCGGCTCGCCTCCGCAACTACCGTTAAAGGCTACTCAGCAGCGAGTCCGCTCCAAGCGCTTGTTCGACAGCGCGTGGACTTGAGGGGACTGCTTCGCCTTACAACTAAATTGCAGAAGAAGAATCGCCGCGAAGGCCACGCCACTTTCGATAGACTTCGTCAACATCACTTCTAGTTACATTGAACCATCGGGACCATTGCGCTGAAGAGAAGCTGATGCCATTACAGACTTCATTTAAGCAGTTGTTGATTGCAAGATTGACGTTGGAGCTTTCATCCATTTCAATCAAATTAGGATACGCTGATATAACTTGCTCCAATTGTTCAGGCTCAATTCCTAAGCGGGTCTGAAACTCTCCTGCGAGAAAACCTCCATTCAAAACCGCGTTAAGGCTTTGCAAGACAATGTCTCTTTCTTTATCGGAGAGCTTATTGAATACCACAGGTTCTCCTAAACTCACGACGTTCAAAGCGATGGAAGCCGCCGAACGCTGCGCTTGAGCAGCCGGCCCACGCAACTAACGATAAAGGCTACTCACGGCGAGTCCCCTCCAAGTGCTTGTTGGATTGCGCAGTCCTGCGAAACAGGTTGTGCGCACACTCCGCTAGGAGTGTGATGTTTATAGACCAAGAACATAGAATCTTTCGCGCTCCTTTAGGAGTGCTATATAACTCTCCTGTCATTGAGTTGGTCCAATCTTAGAAAATGAATGCCGTTTTAACCGCCAATGGAAATGACGTCGCACACCTAAAGGAGTGCGATCCTTGTAAGACTTCATTGCTATAAACATCGCACCCCTGGCGGGGTGCCAAATAGGAGATCGCTTCGCCTGAGCGGCTCGCCCACGCAACTACGAATAAAGGTCACTCACCGGCGAGTCCGTCCCAAGCGCTTGTTGGACAGCGTTGTCGACACCAAGCAATCGTCGGCATTATGTGATGATCTTTTCTCTACGCAAAACTGCGACTAAATCAAGCGGCGTGTCGGTGAGCCACTGAATGCATTGCTCCGGGTTAACATGGACTCCTTTATCTGCCAACGCAACGAATTCCGGTGGAACCCACGAAACCAAATACTCGGTATCGTGTAAATCCACCTTGTGCGAGTCTTGGATATATGTAACCCACGTGTCCCAAGGCGGCACGTTGTTCACGTCAAAGTAGCCATCTGTTTCCAGCTCCGCCGCTCCACATGCCAAATCAAAATCCGGAAAATAAACCAGCAGCCGACCGTCATCAAGATTGTCAGGAATCGAAATCTTTCTGATCTCTAACCCACCGTGCAATTCTCTAGCGTGACTGACGGATTCCACCGCACAACGGCGATTCTCTTCTAACACTCTTGGACGCAGTTCGGGCGTACGAAGACACGAACTTGGAAGGGAAAACTGTAGGTGCCGTTTACACCAATAAATAGTTTGCGCCAATCGAACCTTGAACTCTGCCAACGTTTGCGAATCCATTCGTGAAACCTGCGCTCAGATGTGAAAGCTGTCCAACGTTGCGCTTGAGCGGCTCGCCTCGGCGGCCGATCAGCGCCTAATAGTCACGCGCGCCAAAGCGGCACACTTGGCGGCGACATAGAATGCACGCTCACAAGAATCGATGGGATCGTACTCCACCGCCTCTAACAAAACACTCACCCCCAAATCCGGATCGAATCCGGCCTCAAACAACCCGTCTCTCACGCCACGTTCCACCGCTGCAACAAAATCCTCTTCGGGCCAATGAGCATTACTGACGAATTCATAGTTGTCATCGGTAATAAGGACCAGGGAAACGCCGGCTGCCTCGCATCTGGGTCCAAGGTGTTCCGAATATCGGAAGCTAATCTTGCTCTGACCGCGAAACTTTTCCATATTAAATTAAAGGAGCCGCCGAACGTTGGAGTTCAGCCGCGGCGCACGAGGAGCGAAGCGACCGAGTGCGACGTCGACCGTAACGACTGGTTAGGCGTCACTTTCTTCATTGCCTGTAGCTTCCTTGTCTGGCGGACACAGCGCGTCACACCGTGCTCTTGCGTATTCCCAGGCGGAGAATAGGACGCCTGTGGATTGCTCCGCAACGATGTACGGGTCTTCCCCGAAACTGACGTAACTGTGGTACAGCTGTGCCGCGGTCATCCCTGAGGTGAGTGCGGAAGCCAAGTACTCGTCCACGATTCGCTTTGCTGCAGCAATAGCGAGTTCCTGCGAATCGAAAGTTTCATGCTCGTTGTTCTCGGTCTCGTCCATGTAATGGAAGTTGTCCGCGACGATGAGCTTGAACGACATGGCACGGCCTAGTTGATACCTAACGCCTGCGCTTGAGCGGCTCGCCCAAGGTACTACGAATAGAAGAACCGTCATGGCGAGTCCGCTCCAAGCGCTTGTTCGGCGGCGGCTTATGCGCTACTCACCTCTCTTTGTTTTGGGTGCGAAGCTTCGACAGATGCGCGAAGAAATCTGGCAGCCCCTTCTTCCAGCTTTGCCCTAAGCTCAAGGTGAACTCACCTTCGACTTGAAGTCGACTCATCGGCTTGATTGGTGAAGCCATGACCGCCCAGACAGCTTCGCCCTTCTTCCTCTGTCTATCAAATTGCGGGTCTACCAAGAAAGTTACGTAGACGCGACTTCCTACTGGCGACCACTCGGATTCCAACACCCACATTTCGTCCGCCCACCACTCAAGGTTTTCTTCTAACTTCGCCACGCGCCAGCCGTGCTCTGGAAGCTGATTGAGCAACTCTGTTCTCTGAGCTTGCATGCACTACAAAGAAGCCGCTGAACGCT
>DATJKB010000190.1:0-3951 GCA_035491875.1 Pyrinomonadaceae bacterium
TAATCGTTTGACCGCGCAGCACCTTCTCCGTGTCAGAACATCGCAGCGGAATCGGCGCAACGCTGCCAACAGCGATTCGTACTTCCTCGATCTGTTGTCTGCTCTGGCGAAGCACGCCTGCGAAGCATACTTTTGAAATCGCTTGAGCCTTTCGTGTTCCAACCTTTCGATAGTAATGAATGAACGGCTCTTTGGAACGAGGTAAACGAATTCGCGTGAGTAGTTCATCGTCACGAATTCCCATTTGCTTGTATCCGGTATGAAAACCATCATACGGAATCCAACGCCCACCGGAAGTCGACGACAACTCGAGTTGAGCATCGTACGCAAGAAGAGCCGGCGGCGAGTCTGCTGCTGGAGAAGCATTGATGATGTTCCCGCCGAGCGTGCCGCGGTTTTGAATTGCGAGGCCGCCGGTTTCGCTTGCCGCCTGACACAGCATGGGAAACTCTTCAACGAGCACCACGTTTTTCTGAACCTCAGTATACGTAGTAAGTGCGCCGATTGTGAGGTGAGTTTCGTCTACTTCGATTTGGCGAAGCTCTTGAAGCGGCAAGAGGTTTAGATAGCTCTGATGAGAAAGCTTGCCCGCTTCGAGCAGGACCATCAAATCCGTGCCGCCGGCGAATGGTTTCCACTTGCGTGGCTCCCTGGCTAACAACGACAGAACTTCATCGAGCGATTGGAGCGTGACTAGCTGGTAATTGGGGATGTAGGCGCGCACTATTCCGAGTCAGAGTGGCTTTTCTTTTGAGATTCGGTTCCCGTTTCGGTTGGCTCCGCAGGTTCCTCAGTAAGTTCTGCTTTACCTAATGACAGGCAAAGCCTCCGCAACTGCGAAACTCGTTTCAGTCTCACAGTCACGGCGTGCGCCGACATGTCGACTTCAGCTGTCGACTGATCGTTCCCGTAGTCTTTTAATGTCATCAAGATCCTGCCCACTACTGCGAAGTTGTTTCATCTGAATCAGACCGTCTCGGGAGACCACCGACAGTTTACCCCCTTCCCAGTTGGCCGTAATGCGAGATTGCCAAACAGGAAGAATTTCCGGGGTCACTAATAACAAATCAAGCGACAATAGGTCGCCAGACTCTGGTTCGATCTTTGAAAATCGTCGAATTTCAATCGCTCCATTTGCAAACTGTAAATCTTTGCCCCGGATTGTGTATCCGAGCTCCGTGGCAATTGTGATCAGGCTCTGCAGAGCCTCCTGTTGTATAACTAAGTCGATATCGATTGTTGCTCGCGGCACGCCATGAATTGCCATCGCAATTCCGCCACATAACGCATAGTCAATAGATTGCTGTTCGAGAACCATCAACAACCTTCGAAACTCATCGTACAGATCAAACATCTACTTTTGACAAGCGCGAACGACAGATTCAAAAATCTTCATGTACCCGGTGCAACGACAGAGATTGCCCGCTAAACCTGTGCGAATGTCATCCTCGGTCGGGTTTGGATTGCGTGATAACAAGTCAACTGCAGCTAAGATCATTCCCGGAGTGCAGATTCCGCATTGAGCGCCGCCGTGTTCAATAAATGCCTGCTGAACAGCGTGCAGGTCATCACCCATCGCGACACCTTCGATTGTTCTGATTTGAGCTCCTTCAACCTGGGCCATCGGAACCAGGCAGCTGTTAACGATCTCTCCGTTGAGTACGACACTGCACGCGCCGCATTCCCCTTCGCCACAACCTTCTTTGGTTCCGGTCAGTTGTAGCTGTTCGCGCAACACGTCGAGCAAGCGCGCCATGGGAAAGACGTCAAGCGTATGAGGCTGATCGTTGACGGTGAAGGTGATTTCAATTGTGTTGTCGCTCAATGGCATGTAGGTAATTCGTTAGAGATTGAGCCGCAGATTTACGCAAATAGACGCAGATCAGGTTAAAAGATGACGGTCTCATCGGTCGTTAACTCTTATCAGTGTCATCTGCGTGAATCTGCGGCAGAATCTAGGCTTCCCTCATCTCGACAACCGTTCGCATCATCTCTTCAGGCATCAAGGGTACGCGGTTGAAGCTGATTCCCGTTGCACTCTCAAGTGCGTTCAGGATTGCCGGCGCTGCTCCATCCATCGGCAACTCACCGATCCCCTTTGCACCGCCTGGTCCATACGCGTACGGATTCTCCTCGAAATATACGCGGATCGGCGGAATGTCGGCCGGTGTTGGAATGATGTAGTTGGTCATCTGATTGTTCAGCATCCGGCCGTTTTCCCAAACGACGTTCTCGAACAACGTGAATCCAATTGCCTGCGCAACGCCGCCTTCAATTTGTCCGGCTGCGAGTGTCGGATTAATTACGCGACCAACTTCCTGTAGCGCCACAAAGTCTTCTACACGCGCTTCATAAGTTAGTTCGTCGAATACAACCTCGGCAACATACACGGCCCAGGCATATGCTCCATAAGCGTCGCCCTGGTACTTCTCGTCATCCCAATGCACGTTTGGTGGAGGCTTATACTTACTCGATGAGCGTAGCGGCCCGAACTTCTTAATGTACTCTGCGCACGCCTTCTGGAAAGCCTGCTGGTTGTACGACTCACTCAGCAAGCCTGCGCCTATCAAAGTTTGTTTCAAAGCGACAACTGATGACTCAACAAGTTTGCCAACGACCATCGCGGTTCGCGAAGCGACAGTTGGTCCACTGTTAGGCACATTGCTCGTATCTGGCCGGACCACTTCAATCAAATCGAAATCGAGACCCAGGGCCTCGGCGGCGATCTGTGAAAAGATGGTATTTGTGCCCTGGCCGATTTCCGTGCTTGCCGCAAGTATGCGCACTCGTCCTTCGTTAGTCGCTTCGGCGCTCACTACCGATTGAAGATAAACTTCGCCCGAACCTGTAAAACCGGCGCCGTGCATGAATGACGCGAAACCAATCCCTCGTTTTCGACGGCCCGACCCGTTCGCATTCTCTTTTTTGAAGCGCTCTCGCTTTGCATGATAGTCAGAGAGTTCAAACGCTCGATTCAACAAGCCGTCCATGTCGACGCGCTCGCGAATCACCTGACTCGTCGCTGTGGTTTCACCTTCGTGGATGAAGTTCCTCCGACGAAACTCCTCGGGTGTTAGTCCAACCGCCACGGCAACCCTATCGAGCTGCCGTTCGAGAGCGAAGATGCTCTGCGGCGCACCGAAGCCTCGGAATGCGCCATGCGGAGGATAGTTTGTTGCGACAGCGCGGCTGTTGATGCGCACGTTTGGACAAACATACGGACCGGCTGCGTGTATTGTGCCGCGAGAAAGAACAACGGGCGACAACGTGCAGTACGCCCCGCCATCGATGACAAAATCGATCTCCATGGCGACCAGCTTGCCGTCGTTTGTAACGCCTGTTCGATGACGCGTGCGTGAAGGATGCCGCTTCGTTGTTGCCACCATGTCTTCAGCGCGATCGTAAATCATCTTTACAGGCTTACCGGATTTCCATGCCAGCAATGCAGCGTGGCCGGCAATCAACGACGGATATTCTTCCTTGCCACCAAAGCCGCCTCCGGTTTCCGTTTGCACCACACGAATCTTTTCTTCCGGCAAGCCAAAAAGTTTTACGAGCGCTTTATGAACGTAGTAGGGACACTGCATCGACGCCCAAACTGTGACGCCCTCTGTAGCATTCGCGATTGCGATCGCGCCATTGTTCTCAATGTAAAGTTGTTCCTGAGCGCCGGTTTCATACTCACCTTCAACGATCTGATCAGCGTTGGCCCAGGCGCTGTCGACATTGCCTTTGTTGACGATAAAAGTTTTGAAGACATTGTCCTCGCCCCAAACAATCTCTTTTTTCGAGAGCGAGTCTTCGAGTGATAACACTGGCGGTAGTTCGTCCGTCTCGAACGAAACGCACCGGCGCGCTTCTTCGAGTAGATACTTGTCTTTGTGAGCGAGAAGAACGATGGGCTCTTCCGGGTGATTGATTCTCTCTGCAGCGAGGAACGGTTGGTCTTCC
>DATJKB010000191.1:0-11792 GCA_035491875.1 Pyrinomonadaceae bacterium
TCGGATGGAGGTCGACACCTACGGCCTGGACGAAATGGATCGCAAGCTTCTGCTGACCATCATCGAAAAATTCGGTGGCGGACCTGTTGGGCTGGGAACCATCTCAGCATCGATTCATGAAGAAAAAGACTCTATCGAGGAGATTATCGAACCGTATTTGATCCAGATCGGGTTTCTGGATCGCACGCCGCGCGGGCGTATGGCCACTCCGCTGGCGTATCAACACTTCAACACAAAACCTCCCAGCCCCCACAAGCTTGGTCTCTTCGATCCACGCTAGCACCAGTCAGCTTTTCGATGAAGCGCTTCAGGTCATTCTCTCGTCATTCATTCGGCGTTCGTAATCGCGCACCATGGGGCTCAATGCTCGCCCATTCGCTCCATCAGTTTCATGAAAACGATCTGTTCACATCCGCTGCGGCGATGAGCTACTTCGGGTTGATGACTTTGTTTCCGGCTTTGCTCTTACTTCTGGCGCTCAGCAACAAGATCGCTGCGGGAAGTCAGATGTTGGCGCAAGCCGTTGAAGTATATCCCGGGTCCGGAAAGTTTCTGCGCGAAACGATCGTGTCGTTCTCCGAACTGGGGATTGGCGCACTGATCACTTGCATCATCCTCGTGCTTTGGGCGGGCTCATGGGTTTTTGCGGTAATCGAGCGTGCCTTAAATCGAATCTGGGGCACAACGTCGAGAACGTTTTTGCACGGCCGTGCCCTGACGATTGGCATGATCGGTGTCGTCGGGTTGCTACTCGCGTTGTCAGTGTTTGCGACTTCGGCGTTGGTATCGTTACACGAGATTGCTGTGCGGTTATCACCCCGGCAGCTCGTCCGCTATCCACTGCTGCTATCCGCCGGCAGCGCCTTTTGGCAGATTGTGTTTGCCGCCGCGAGCTATCTCATCACTGTCTCTTTGTTCGTTCTCGTTTATCGCTTCATGCCGCGGACTGAAGTGTCATTCCGAGATACGTTACCGGGAGCGTTTCTGGGTGGGCTGCTATGGGAGTTGGCGAAATATGTTTTTGCGTTGAGCCTTCAATACTTTCATTACGATCAGATCTACGGCTCGGTTGGTGCGGTCGTCGCTGTGCTTACGTGGAGCTATGTGTCGAGTTTGATATTGCTGTTTGGCGCGCAACTGACGGCCGTCTTCCATCGTGAACATCCAAACTGATTTTTGATTGTAGATTTTAGATTTTTGATTGAAGGCGATGCGTCACTCAACAATCAACAATCTTCAATCTAAAATCTAAAATCTAAAATCAACAATGCTTATTTCCGATTTCGATTACGACCTACCTGAAGAACTCATCGCGCAGGCTCCCTTACCGGAGCGTGATGCGTCCAGGATGCTTGTTCTGGATCGCGGCACGCAGAGTTGGACCGATTCCACCTTCCATCACTTTATCGACCACATCAGAGCTGACGACGTTGTCGTGCTCAACAACACACGTGTAATTCCCGCCCGTCTGATCGGCAAGAGGCAGCCATCGGGCGGCCGCGTGGAGGTTTTCCTCGTTCGCAAGGTCTCTGAAGGCCTCTGGGAAGCGCTGGTGCGACCAGGCTCGCGCCTGAAACCCGGGGCAATCGTGGATTTCGGCGAACAACTTTCCGGAGAAATAATCGATGAGCCGGGCACGGAGATTCGTCACGTTAGATTCACGTGCGAAGGATCGTTCGAAGAAACACTGGCACGAGTTGGCGTCACTCCACTTCCACCCTATATCAAACGCGTTTCGAAGTCAGACTCTGATCGCGAGCGTTATCAGACAGTTTACGCCCAAATGTCGGGCGCTATTGCAGCTCCCACTGCCGGCCTCCACTTCACACCTGAAGTGTTGGACCAACTCCGGACCAAAGCCAAGGTCGCTGAGATCACTCTTCACGTTGGCTATGGAACCTTCGAACCGGTTCGCGTCGAAGAAGTAAGTGAGCACACTGTAAGTGCCGAAACGTGTGACATCAGTCACGAAGCAGCAAGTGCGATTAATTTGGCGAAGGCTCGTGGAGGTCGAGTCATCGCCGTCGGAACAACGACAGTGCGAACGCTCGAGTCGGCAATACGTGAATCCGGACAACTGTCTGCCCAGCACGGTGAGTCAAAGCTGACGATTACGCCCGGGGTTAACTTTCGTGTCGTAGATGGATTGCTTACGAATTTTCACTTGCCACGTTCGTCGCTGCTTCTACTGGTGAGCGCCTTTGCCGGCAGGGAGTTGACCCTCGCGGCTTATAAACATGCTGTCGATCAGCGTTACCGTTTTTACAGTTATGGGGATTGCATGTCAATCCTGTAGGCAGTATAAAAAATGTGATGGTACACTGAAGTTCCCCGAACAAGGTCATGGCTGTACTCAAGAAATTTCGCTCGCGCTGGTGGTCGCAGGAAGACCTTCCAACTGAGCGCACCACCAAAAAAGAAAAAGTAGCTACGCCCTCCTGGGGGACGAAGTACGATGTTCGTCCGCTCACCATTTCTCAACTCGATGAGTGCTGGCGACTCGATCAGCGCTGCTTTATCGACGGCGAAGCATATAGCCGGGAGACATTCGACTATCTTCTGACCGCTCCGGAATCCGTGTCGTATCGGGCGGTGACATCAGCCGGAATAATGGTCGGATTTGTCATTGGTCTGGTAGAACCAGATCACACCGGACACGTGACCACCGTGGGAGTTGCGCCAGAACACAGGAGGCGCAAACTCGCGAAGAGATTGATGGCACAAGTTGAAGATGGGTTTAAGAAAAGGAACGTGAGACTGGTGCGGCTCGAAGTTAGAGCATTGAATACAGCTGCGCAAAAACTCTATGAGAGCTTGGGCTACTCAATCACTCAACGCCTACCGAAATACTATTCAAATGGCGGAGATGGTTTGTTGATGCTGAAATCGCTGGAGTAGGTTTGAGGACTAACCCTTCCGGAGTTCGGTAAGAACCTGCTTCGCAACCGCTTTCAAAGTATCAAAAACTCCCTGACCCGTCGCTGCAACAGCTTCCACAACCGGTTCACCTTTTCGCTGTAGTTCCGCAGTCAAATCAGGTACGGAAATAATGTTACCAAGGTCCCGCTTGTTAAGCTGGAGCACGTAGGGAATTTTCATCAGGTCGTAACCCTGCGTCTGGAGATTTTCTTCAAGGTTGTAGAGCGACTCGATGTTTGCATCCATTCGCTCTTCCTGAGAATCTGCAACGAACACGACTCCGTCCACGCCTTTCAAGATCAATTTACGCGAAGCATCGTAGAAAACCTGACCTGGCACCGTGTAAAGGTGGAAACGTGTTTTGAATCCGCGCACGGTACCCAACTCAAGTGGCATAAAATCGAAGAAGAGCGTGCGGTCGGTTTCGGTCGCCAAACTGATCAACTTTCCGCGTGACTGGGGCGCGGTCGAGTCGAAGATGTACTGGAGGTTCGTGGTTTTGCCACACAGTCCGGGACCGTAGTAGACGATTTTGCAGTTGATTTCTCTAGAAGCGTAGTTGATGAAAGTCATGGCGCGTTATCTGAAAAGGCTGTCAATGTCCTCGTCGGTAATACCGGCAAAGGGAGAGTCGAGATCTTCATAATCGCTCTTGGAGATTTCTTCGATCATCGCGGAAATCTGGTGCGAAACCTGCTTGCTTCTTAACTTCACCAGTCCAAGACTCGATCGTTCATCAAATACAATCACCAGAAGCAACCGCCCAATCACAGATATGTGAATGCTTTCTTTCTCACCCTCGTGAGAGAGAGTGGGAAACTCTTTTTCGCCGATGAGTTGAGCCATGCCGCCCGTAGCAGCGACGTTTCCTGCTGCTAACGACGCCAGACTTGTTGTGTCAAGATTCCCCACTTCGCCTTGAGTCGCGATCTCTTGACCGTCTTTGTCGACCAAGAAAACAACTCTTGCGGCAGAATCAATTCTCAGACGAGCTAGAACTGCTTTTATCTGATGGTATTGCTGCTCACGCAGCAGAATTGGAGTGTCTGGCATTGGTTCGACTCTTCTTTGAAGGCCGGGACAGGATGTCTAATCGGAAGGAGGTAGCCGAAACACAGCTTCGTGGTTGCAAGTCCTGAGTTAAAAGAGGTTTCTAAATCGGATGGGGCTGTTCGCCGAGGTGGATTAAGCCTCCGTAAGCCAGAAGGCACTTTAGCATAGCCAACAATGACCTTCAAGTGTTTTTCTTTGTTGGCACATTCTGGGTTTCAGACAGTCGAAATCGGCTTCGAGTTCCCTTAAATTCTTGCGTAAATTGATTTAGCGGTGAAGCTATGCTAAGCTCCGCGGATTCACCGGCTGCGAATTCCCTGGACGCAGCATCCGAGAGTCTCAAAATGAGCAGCAGTCTTACAAAGGGCCTCAGACGGTCTGGATCACGTTCCACCGGTCGAGGTGCGTCGGCAAAGACTGCGAAGCGACCAGTAAAAGCAAAGGCTGCGAAGGCGAAAGCGAGACGAGCTCCAGCTGCGAAGGCAGCATCACGAAAACCGGCTAAGCTGCGGCCAGTAAAGAAAACCGCTTCTAAATCAACTGCGAAAGCGAAGAAGGCTCCTGGTAAAGCACTCGCTCGCAAAGCAGCCCCAGCGAAAAAGACTGCTGTATCAAGAGTCAAAAAGACTCAGAAGGTTGCTGCCGCCCGGGCCATTCGAGCCGCTCGACCCGTACCACCTCCACCGCCACCAAAACAGCCGACTCAGGATGAATCGGCCGCACTGGCAGCTTTTGAACGGGCCCACCGAGAATTCGTTCGGGGACGATTCGCTGAGGCGCGCAACCAGTTCCGTATTCTCTTGGATAAGTTCTCCCAGGTATCAGAGGTTGCTGCTCGATCCCGGACCTATCTAGCTGTAGCTGAATCCCGACTCCGTACTGAAAGCATGCTTCCGCGAGACGCTGACTCGCTCTATGACCGAGGGGTGATTGAACTTAACAGGGGAGAATATGTCGCGGCGCAGGAGATGTTTGAACGAGCCCTCAAGCGTGAACCTGAGGCGGCTCACATTCATTACGGCTTGGCCGCAACGAGGGCGCGTCTTGGTTCAATTGATCTAGCGTTGGAGTCGCTGCAACGCGCGCTAGACCTTCAGCCGAGCCTCCGCGTGAGAGCCCAACACGATCACGATTTGAATCCGCTCCGCAACGATCCGGATTTCGACCGCCTTATCTTCAGTAACCCTGCCTAATGGAACATTAGTAGGCACTGATGTTTCACCCAATAATTGCGGGATTAGAACTTTCTTTAATGTATGATTCTCTCGGCCGTCATCTGTCCAATAGTCCTTGTTTGACGTCCAACGACAAGCTGGAAGCGATAAGAAACATCACGCGGTAGGAGCCTGCTGTTTGGAACATTCTGATAGTCATGGTCAAAACCTTGTGGCGATGGGCGGGGGCACCGGCCTGTCAACACTCCTGGCTGGTCTGAAAGAACTTGTCGGCAAGTCGTCCGAATCAATCTGGATCGACAATCTTTCTGCGATAGTGACTGTTTCGGACGACGGTGGCAGCTCCGGCCGACTCCGTGACGAACTGCAGATGCTGCCTCCCGGCGACATCCGCAACTGCATGATCGCGTTGTCAGAAGACTCCAGTTTGCTATCGCGGCTTTTCAGGTATCGCTTCCGTGGCGATGGCGAACTAGGCGGTCACAGTTTCGGGAACCTCTTTTTAGCTGCGCTTTCTGAAGTGACGGGCGATTTCACTGAAGCAGTGCGATTGTCGTCAGAGGTCCTGGCCAGCAAAGGTCACATCTATCCTGCGACCATCAGCGATGTCCGTTTGGTAGCAGAGCTGGAAGACGGCAACGTCGTGCGTGGAGAAACATCGATCACTGCTTCGCGAAGTGCGATTCGGCTTTTACGACTCGAGCCGGAACAGTGTCTGCCTTTACCCCAGGTATTGAAAGCCATTCGCTCTGCTGATGTAATTACGGTTGGCCCAGGCTCGCTTTACACCAGCATTCTGCCGAATCTACTGGTGGCGCAGGTCGCGCGAGTAATAGGTGAAAGCCCTGCGACAAAGATCTTTGTCAGTAACCTGATGACGCAGCCGGGCGAAACGGATGGTTACACGGCGCGAGAACACATCGAGACCGTGAAGCGCTATGCACCCGAAATCCACTTTGATTTCGTGATTGTTAACGATAAGCGAATCAGTCCGGAACAAACCGAGCGGTACGCAGCGGAAGACGCTCACCAAATCGGTATAGACGACAACGCGATAGATCGTGCACTCGACGGCAACACTGAAATCGTGAAGGCCGATCTCCTGGATTCAGGCGAAAAGGTCCGGCACAATTCAATTCGTTTAGCCCAGGTCGTCATGGCATGCCGCGAAAAGGCTTTGCTGCGAACTGCAGTTACCGTCTAACGTCGCTGGAGTACCTTCTTGCCCAATCCGGAAACAAGTTCTGAAAACATCAACGTGCTCATCATGGCCGCCGGGTTAGGCACCCGGATGAAGTCTAAGCGAGCAAAAGTCCTTCATGAGCTCGGCGGCTTACCATTGATCGCGCGGGTCTTGCGCGCAGCCAAACAGCTAAATCCGCAATCGATCGTCATAGTAGTCGGTCATGGAGCCGAAGAAGTGAAGCGGGCTTCGATCGCAGAAGTTGGCGAACTCGCGCAGTTCGCGCTGCAGAAAGAGCAGCGCGGAACTGGCGACGCAGTCGCAACAGCGCGTGAGCTTTTGGCGGATTCTGACTCGCTCGTTCTTGTTTTGTCAGGTGATGTGCCGCTGATTCGAACCTCGACGCTGGAGGCTCTTATTGAGCATCACCGCAAGTCGGCGGCTGACGCTACAGTCCTGAGCGTGCGGCTGGAAAATCCTACGGGATACGGTCGCATTATCAGGGACGATCAAGGCTCGTTTCAAAAGATCGTCGAACAAAGAGACGCGTCTGAAGAAGAACGTCAGGTTAAAGAGATCAATTCAGGTATTTACGTTTTTGACTCGCGCAAACTCTTCAACGCTTTGAGCAAGCTGCAACCAGTCAATGTCCAGGGCGAGTATTACCTTACGGACGTTGCAGAAATTCTGCTTCGCGAAGGCGCGAAAGTAAGCGTTTACGTCAATAGCGACGCCCGCGAGGTTTCTGGCATAAACAGCCGCGCAGAGTTGGCAGAGTTTGAAAACCTACTCCGACGAAACACAATTCGGCGGTTGATGTCAGACGGCGGCGTGACCTTTATCGATCCATCCCACGCTTACCTCAGCACTGAAGTACAAATCGGATCAGATACGGTTATCTATCCAGATGTCTCGATTGAAGGGCCGTCAAAGATCGGAGAAGGTTGCGTCATTCGAGCCGGCGTGCGTATCACGAATTCTCGTTTAGGGGACAACGTCACAGTAAAAGATCATTCAATCATCGTTGATTGCGAGATTGAATCGAACTGTTCGGTTGGTCCGTTTGCGCACTTGCGGATGAACGCGAAACTAGAAGAAGGCGCAACGATTGGAAACTTCGTCGAGGTGAAGAAATCGCGAATCGGACGCAAGAGCAAAGCAATGCATCTTACGTATCTCGGAGATGCAACTATCGGCGAGCGCACGAACATTGGCGCCGGAACGGTCACTTGCAATTACGATGGCAAGAGCAAGCACGAAACGATCATCGAGGACGATGTTAAGATCGGTTCGGACACGATGTTGGTAGCGCCCGTCCGGGTAGGCAAAGGCTCCGTGACGGGAGCGGGTTCCGTCGTTACAAAAGATGTTCCTGACAACTCGTTGGTCGCTGGTGTTCCGGCAATGATCAAGAAGAAGCTGAGCAGCTCGAACAGTGGGAGTTAACAAACAAGCATGTGTGGAATAGTCGGCTACGTTGGGAATAAACAGGTTGTGCCGTTGATTATCGACGGCTTGCGAAAACTTGAGTACCGAGGCTACGACTCCGCCGGAATCGCCGTTGTCAATGAAGGACACGATTTGGAGATCCGGCGTGCCGAGGGAAAGCTGCGCAATCTGGAGGAAGCGATTCGTTTGAGTCCGTTAGACGGGACTTACGGAATCGGTCACACGCGTTGGGCCACACACGGTCGTCCCACCGAAGAGAACGCACATCCGCATCGCGATTGCACCGGTCGGGTTGTTGTGGTTCACAACGGCATCATTGAAAACTATCTCCAACTCAAAGAACGCCTGCGGAAATCGGACCACCGCTTCGTCACTGAAACTGACACGGAAATCATCGCGCACTTGATCGAGGAGTACTTGAAAGAAGATCCGAGCTTCGAACATGCCGTTCGTATGACGGTATCAGAGCTTCGCGGAATCTTTGCGCTTTCAATCATCAACGCGAATGAGCCCGATACGATTATCGCTGTGCGCCAGGGACCGCCGGTCGTAATCGGTCTTGGTGATCGAGAATTTTTTGTCGCCTCCGATATCCCACCAATCCTACAACACACGCGCGACGTGTTTTTTCTCGGCGATGGAGAGATTGCCATCATCAACAAAGAGGCCGTGCGGGTTACGGACTTCGAAGGAAACTCTGTTCAACCATCGATCCAGCGAATCACCTGGGATCCAATCATGGCTGAAAAGGGCGGCTTCAAGCATTTCATGCTCAAGGAAATCTACGAGCAGCCGCGTGCTGTTAGAGAAACCGTCCAGGGTCGAATCTCGCTCGACAGCGGTCAGGTGTTTCTCGACGATATGCCGAACATCACTGCGGCCGACTTCAAACGCTTCACGTCAATCACGATCGCCGCGTGCGGTACTTCGTGGCATGCAGGACTCGCGGGCAAGTACATGATCGAGCAACTTGCTCGTATACCCGTCGATGTCGATTACGCCTCAGAGTTTCGCTATCGGAATCCGGTGATGGATGAGAACTCTTTATTGCTCGTCATCTCACAATCGGGCGAGACGGCTGACACTATCGCCGCGTTACGAGAAGCGAAAGAACTCGGCGCAAAGGTGCTGGCAATTTGTAACGTCCAGGGATCGATGATTGTTCGCGAGGCTGACGGCACGATTCTCACGCATGCCGGACCAGAAATTGGTGTCGCATCGACCAAAGCCTTCACATGCCAGATGGTTGCGCTTTACCTCCTGGGGCTCTACCTGGGCCAGGTGCGCGGGACGCTTTCGAGCGAAGAAGCTATGGGACACGCGCAACAACTCGCAGAGTTACCGGTTAAGCTTGAACACCTTTTGAATGACTCAGACGGCATTGAAGAGCTGGCGAAAGAATTTTTCCGCGTCACTGATTTTCTCTATCTGGGCAGAGGCATCAACTTCCCTGTCGCTCTCGAAGGCGCATTGAAGCTGAAGGAAATCTCTTACATCCACGCTGAGGGTTATCCTGCGGGTGAGATGAAGCATGGACCAAATGCATTGATCGATGAGCGTCTGCCGGTCCTCTTCATTAATACAAGAGAAGAGGGAAACCATTCATCGGAGCTGCGCTACGAAAAGACTCACTCGAATATTGTCGAAGTTAAGGCCCGTGAAGGCATCGTGCTCTCCGTGTTGACTGAAGGCGATTCAATGTCGTCAGTGGTGTCTGATCACGTGATCGAGATACCTCCAGCGAGCGATCTGCTGTGCCCGATTCTGTCGATCATTCCATTGCAGTTGCTGGCGTACCACATCGCTGTCAGACGAGGGTGCGACGTGGACCAGCCCAGGAACTTGGCGAAGTCAGTAACCGTCGAATAGCGCTGTATGATTAAACACGCATCGAACCTCGTAAGTCGGTCGATGCTGTTACTTGTCGCTTTCACGGTCTTTCTACCAGCCCAAATCCATTCACAATCCAAAGCCACGATAATTCGGAAACGAATTGTGATCGTCCGCTCTGGAAAGTTTGCGAAAGACTTTCCAGATAGGAAACGCGCGACCATCAGTTATCCATTTGTCACTGGCTTAAGAGATCGAGTGGTGTTGGGTAAGGTGCGGTCACTGCTAAGTGTAGGTAACGTGTTCCAGACGTCTTTCAGAGAGTATCGCGAGAACAATTGGCTGGATGAATTCGATTACATCGTGAACTACAACGCCAACAACATCCTTGACGTCACCTTCACACAAAGCGGGATGGCTGCTTATCCTGATTCCCAAGCGCGCACAATTTCGATTGACCTACGCACCGGCAACGTCATTACAGCCAAAAACATTTTTGCAGTACGCACGCTCGCCGAGTTAGCACGACTGGTTGATGCCAAGCTACAGGCGGACATCGCTCAAGTCATATTGGCTGCCAAAGCAGACCGGCAACTCACAGAGGCCTCGAGCATTGTAGAAGCGCTGGAAGAAGTTAAGTTTGAGGTAAAGGATCTCGATGATTTCTCAATCAACAAGGATGGCGTGACGTTTCTATACGAAGTCGGCTTTCCACATGTCCACCGCGCCTTCGAACCGGGCGGTCACTATCTGTTTTCGTATTCAGAGCTCAGGCCATTCATCAGTCCGGATGGTCCACTTGGGCAGTTTGTGAAATAGAAATCATTGGTCATATATCATTTGCCATTTCTCATTTGTCATTTAGGAAAACCAGCCGCAGATTTCACAGATACAAACGGATCAAAACCTGATGGCAAAGACGCTTTTAACGCTGCTGGTTAGATCAGTGTTATCTGTGAAATCTGCGGCTGGTTTTCCTAAATGACAAATGAGAAATGGAAAATGACAATTGACCAATGATTGCTTTTTCTTACTCGCGATTTCGTCCCGCAGCTTCGCGTTCGAGGATTTTCTTCTTTCGTTCCAAGCCCCAGCGATAGCCACCAAGACTTTTGTCCTCGCGCACAACGCGATGACACGGAATCACGAAGGCGACAGGATTCGAGCCGCAGGCACGTCCGACAGCGCGCACCGCCCCAGGATTTCCCAGCGCTTTGGCGACGTCGCCGTACGACATCGTCTCTCCATAAGCAATCGATCTCAGTTTTTCCCAAACCTGACGCTGAAAGGCAGTCGCTCTGATATCGAGCGGAAGATTCGGATGTGGCGCGTTGGTTTCTATCAAACTAAGCACGTCGTTAAGAGTTTCTGCCAAGGTTCCCCCGGCGCGATCAATCTGCGCTGCAAAGAATTCCTTTCGTAATTCCTGCTCCATTTCTCCATCATTGTCGCCGATTTTCACCGCACAAACGCCCCGCTCGGTTCTTGCTACGAGCAGGCGGCCGAGGCTACACGGCGCCGTAGTGAAAACAATTTTCGCTCCACGACCTCCGCGCCCATAAGTCGCAGGTGTCATTCCAAGTTCATCGTTCGATTGTTCGTACAGTCTTCGACTCGAATTCAAGCCCGCATCGTAAAGCGCGCCCGTTACCGAGTCGCCTTCTCTCAACCGTGATTTGAAATCGCCAAACCGCTCCGCCGCCGCATACTGGCGTGGGCTGACACCCATAATGTTCTTGAATGTCCGCTGAAGATGAAAAACGCTGACGGTAGTAAGGCGGGCGAGCTCTGTCAGATCGAGCGCATTCGTTTGATTGGCACGAATGTAACGACAAACGCGCTGGACCATCTCAATCTGCGGATCGGAAACATTGGCGCGCCGCGGCTCACACCGTTTGCAGGCGCGATAACCGGCTTGCTCAGCGGCTTCTGGCAGCACAAAAAACGCGACGCGCTCGCGGTTTGGCCGCCTCGACGGGCACGAGGGCCGACAGTAAATCTTCGTCGAGCTAACCGCGAAGACAAACTGACCATCCATGCTGCGATCTCTCGCAACCACCGCCTGCCAACGGTTCTCGTCAGTGATAATTTGTTTTGTCACCACTTCTTTCAGTGCAAGGTTCACAACTCGCCTCCAGTATCTAAAAACTCGAGCTGAATGGTAAAGGAAGCGGTGCTGGTAA
>DATJKB010000192.1:0-4104 GCA_035491875.1 Pyrinomonadaceae bacterium
TCTGAAATAAGGGTATCGCTAAGTGTTGCACCAAACTCCAGCTTACGAATTATGTCAGCGCGATCTGCCGGTGTTAGATCCCGCGCGCGTTTTGCTTGCTGCACGGCTTTCATCTGCCTATTCCTCTGGGGGTCGAGTTAAGGGTGTCCCTCTTTTGTTCGATTCTTACAGCTTGACTGCTCTTTCGAGGCGGTTCTGGAGCGGGTCAGTATGCTGTGACTTGTAAGGAATAACCCGCTTGTTCTATTTCGGGCCTGCTAACGTTATTGGATTATTTGTACGGATTCGGTGTTTGGCAAGCGCGTTCTGGAACGAATACCGATGGCGAACTTTAGCATGAAGCTTTGGGGGGCGCAAGACCAATAACCGGTCAAGAAGTTATGGAAACACGGTCCAATATTCTCGTAGTAGACGATAATCCCGACAAACTTAAGCTGCTTGAAGCGGCTCTGAGAATGGCCGGATATCACGTAAATACCGCGACTGACGGTGAGGAAGCTCTTGCCTCCGTCGAGTCTTTTCAGCCTGACTTGATTATCACTGACGTCATGATGCCCCGCTTGAACGGATATGAGCTGGCCGAAAAAATTCGCTCGAATCCGCGCACCAGATTCATCCCGGTCATCATGCAAACAGCCGCCGGGCACAATTCACAAGACCTGCTTCGCGCTTCGGAGGTTGGGGCACTCGGTTACATTACTGATCCGACAGACCTGGATCTGCTTCTGGCGCGCGCCCGCACACTTCTGGAGTTCAAGGCATATCTTGATGTTTGTGAAGAGGGCGCCTTTACGGATCACTTGACTGGCCTCGCTAATCGCCGCCGTTTTGAGAGACAGCTGGATCGTGAAGTTTCTCGCACGCTCAGATATGCGCACCCTTTCAGTTTGGTGATGCTCGACATCGATAATTTCAAGTTCGTGAACGACAACTTCGGTCATAGCGCGGGGGATGAAGCCATAAGAAGTCTCGGTCGCGTTTTGCAGGAAGGCACCAGAGGCATCGATCTCGCGGCGCGTATCGGGGGTGAGGAATTTGCCATCCTTCTCGTGGAAACCGGGCAGAGTGGTGCGATGGAGGTTGCCGAACGCTTGCGGGTGTCCATTCGGGAAATGATTATCCCTGCGGTGGGCAAGATTACGGCCAGTTTTGGGGTTGCGGAATGTCCGATTGGCGGGCAAACTTCGACTGAAATGCTTCAGGCGGTTGATGTTGCGCTGTATGAAGCCAAACGTACAGGCCGAGACCGGGTAGTGGCCTGGCAGCCCGTCAAATCGAACTCAGATTCGGACACGGACGCGAACTCAGTCGTCGTTCCTGACGTACAGTCCGATGAGCTTGTTCAGTGAGGCTGGCCCTTCGTGGCCGACCATGACTTGAAGCTCCAGAGTCCAGGGAAATGCGGCGGTCACCGAAAGTCGCCCCTTAATCGGGAATCGTGAATCGTAAATAGTTGAATCGATCTTGGAGATCGGCACGGTTCGATTCACTATTAACGATTCACTATTGACGAAGGATTTACATGGCCGACTACAAAGAGAAGTTCGACGAATGGCAGCAGGCGGCTCTTCGCAAAGCGCGTGAGCTGGATGAGAAGTATTCCCTCTCCGATCTCGTAGGCGAGAGTGCTCGTGCGGCCGAAGACGCAGCTCGTCGTGGCGCGGAAACCGTGGCGAATGGCGCCGAACGTTTGCGGTCTGAAGCCGATCGTCTGGCCCAGGATAAAGACGTGTCTGACACAGCTCGTCGCGCCGCAGACGAAGCCGTTCGCGGTGCAAAGAAGGCAGGTGACGTCTTTCGCGATGTAGCTGGTGATGCAGGGAAGAAAGCCGGCGAAGTTTTTGGCGACGCAAAGAACTACTACGATCGAGCGTCGAATCTTTACGACACTGGTGCGAAGTTCACGCGCGCATCTACAGCCGCAACTTCGGGCCTGCTCAAAGCTCGCGACTGGATCAAAGAGAATCCCGGTAAAGCGGCAGTCGTTTCTGTTTCGTTAGTCCTTGGTGTCCGTATGGGCGCAGCACTGCCAGGCCTCGACGCCGTTCTGCTTGGTGCGCATCCACATTGGTTGACGCATTCGGCGCTGCCGGTTTACGGGCTGAAGAAAGTTAGTCAAAAGTTTGATAAACATCTGAAGACGCAGGAAGAGTTGATTGCCAAAGGCGAACTCACCGAAGCTGAACGCGAGCGCGTTGAGTTTGAACGAAAGATCGTGAAGTACGTTGGAGCGCCGTTGTTAGGGGCGTTTAGCTGTGCGGCAGGCGCAGCGATGTGGGCGCAGATCTTTCAGCCCGGCAGAATCACCGGGGCGCCGATCAGTTGGTTACTTGGCGGCAACCCGTTTCTCGATGGCGTCTGGCTCTTCGGGAATGGATTGATCTGCTTCCACCAGGGCTATCAGTTCTTCATGATCGCGTTGGCGAATCAGGAAGATGTGGCGAAGGTTGTGCGAGAGATCAAGGGACTGCTTCCCGCCGCTTCGATTGCCTGATAAGCGAATCCAGAATCCCGACGTCGGAACCTGGTGGGTGCGAAGCTTACAGTGGCTCGCACGTCCATTGTCCTTTCTTTCTGGTCCACTGAATTTCACACAATTTACGACTGCCGTCGCCAAACTTTTCCTCTACGAATATGTCTCCACTTGCGCGCTGCATACTGAAGGATCGCAAGTTCGTATCGCGATAAATCCAGTAGGTATCGTATCGATCACCGGGCCGCTCTAAGAAGATTATGAGACCAAATCGACTGTCGACAGGTTTAGTCTTATCTATGACCATCAACGCCAGACCGTAAGCTCCCGCGATTTCGCCGTAGTCGTACACTCTCCGCGGCTCCCCAAAGTCATCACTTCGAGCGACTCTAAAATCACCGTTTCGAGGAACGCCGGCCCACGCACGACGAAGGCCGACAACTCTTTCTTTTTTTAAGGGCTCGAACTCAGAAATGAAATCCTTCACCGACACGTCAGGCTCCGGAGTTGGACTGGGCGACGCATTCGATTGAATGGCAATTGGTTCAGCAACGACGTGCCTTTCAGTTGAGCCTTGGCGGCATGCAGTGCCAAGTACGCAAGCGACAGTCAGTAGAGATGTCAGCCGATCAAATCGAAATCTCACCGTGCTGTTTTAGTTACATATCAAGTATCGGACAACGTGGTTCGCCACATCAATCAGGAAGGGATGTACGGAAAGAATTGAAATCGTAATGTCGATTGATGGGAAAAACAGTCAGTACCGAAAAGCGATAGCGGATGTCCGATACACTTTAGTTCGTCGTGTTGTACACTTGCTTCAACTGCTTTCAGAAAACGATTCCTGAAAACAGTTGAATATTTGGCAGCACACGACAAACTAAAGTGTATCGGACATCCGCTATCGCGTTTCGGTACCGACTGTTCACACTTAATGGATAGTAATCGGGAACGGCACGAAGCAAAGCACGAAAACCAGCAGAGTAACAATCGCGATCACCACTCGCTTCGTTCCCAGCGCCTCCATCGTTGCCGGTTGTGGATGACGGACGCGCAACATAATCCCCAAAAGCACCGCATACAAGAATCCACTCGGGCTTCCGTGTAACCAAAAGCCCAGTAGCGCCAGTATCACAACGACCCCGAATGCGACGCGACCGATGATCCGGTGAGCCGTTGCGCCGAACACCGACAGAGTTCCATGTCCTCCATCAAGTTGTCCGACAGGCATCAGGTTCAAACTCGTCACCAGTAAACCAATCCAGGCGGCCATGTAGTAAGGGTTGATTGGAGAATAAGGATCCAGCGGGATGCGAAGCACTCTCGCTGCGAGGCGAAAGAACAGTGGATCGTTAAAGACGATTCCGTGTGCTGGCTGGCCCAAGCCCGGTTGAGTGGCGAGTAGGCCAATAATCGAGATCGGTATGGCGACGATGAAGCCGGCTAATGGACCAGCGAGACCAATATCAAACAACGCCCGGCGTGAAGGAATCGGCGAACGGATCTTGATGAAAGCGCCGAAAGTGCCGGCGATGAAAAGTGGCGGCGCGGGAATGAAGTAGGGAAGCGTTGCACTCACGCCGTAATAGCGACACGCGAGGTAATGACCCATCTCGTGCGCAAACAGGATC
>DATJKB010000193.1:0-11150 GCA_035491875.1 Pyrinomonadaceae bacterium
CTAAACTCTCAGCCTTGCGGCTCCCCCGAAAACGGTACGAGTTGTCAATGTGGTGTTTATTCTACGCCGCCCGGCTCAGTTCACCAACCAGTCAGCTTCGCAAGCAGGCCCGGGCAAACGTATAATCTCCCACGTTAGCCAACCTGTCCGTACTCCCCGGAGAAGAAGATGCAAAATCGAATAATCGCAAGTTTCCTGATTGCAACTCTGCTTTCACTGCCCGTTGTCGCTCAGTCGTCGGCTAATGACACTGCGCTTTTGGCAAAGATTCGCGAAGAGGCAATGCAACGTTCTCAAATCATGAAGACGATGCATATGTTTACCGATCTCTATGGCCCACGCTTGACGGGATCGCCAAATCACAAGAACGCAGCTGACTGGGCCGTCAGACAAATGACCGCTTGGGGGCTGCAAAACGCGCACATCGAGCCCTGGGACTTCGGCCATCCAGGTTGGTTGAATGAGCGATTGACCGCGCATGTGATCGCGCCGATCAAGGATTCACTAGTCTGCGAGGTTTTGGCATGGACACCGAGCACGAAAGGAGTCGTGCAAGCAAAGGCACTGCAACTCGTATTGCCTGACCGTCCGACGCAAGAGCAGCTCAACTCCTTTTTTGCCGCACAGCGCTCTCGAGTGAAAGGTCGCATTGTTATGGTTGGCAGACAAACCGTGCTGCCGGTTATTCTAAATCCTCCTCCCAAACGCTTAAGCGACGAGCAACTCCAACAGCGTTTCGGACCAAATCCGCGACCGTTCCCGCAGGCGTCACCAACTCCTTCACCGGCACCAAGCGCGCCGCGTCCATTAACTGGGCGCCAGATTGATGAACAACTCGATGCGTTCTTGAAGACGAACGGAGCAGTCGTGCGCGTGAACGATGCAGGACGTGAGCATCGTCAGATACGCGCGTTCAACAATCGCACGTTCGATGTCACCAAAGCGATACCGACGGTTGTTATGAGCAACGAAGACTACGGACGCATCACTCGAATACTCACTGACGGCACTGACGTCACGCTCGAGTTCAATATAGTCAATCGCACTTATCCGGAAGGCGCGACGTCGTACAACACGATCGGAGAGATCGTCGGCACGGACAAGAAAGACGAAGTGATTATGCTTGGCGGTCACCTCGACTCCTGGCACGCGGCAACAGGCGCCACGGACAACGCAATCGGCTGCGCCATCATGATGGAGGCGGCTCGCATTCTTAAGACACTTGGTGTTCAGCCACGCCGAACTATTCGGGTTGCCCTCTGGAGCGGTGAAGAGCAGGGACTTCTTGGATCGCAAGCTTATGTGAAGCAGCACTTCGGATCGTTTGAAGAACCGAAACCCGGATACGAAAAGTTTGGCGGTTACTTCAACATTGATTCCGGTACCGGGAGAGTTCGCGGCGCGAGCGTGTTTGGGCCTTCAGAAGCTGCAAACATCATGAAAGAGATCCTTGCGCCGTTTGCCCAGGATGGCGTTGTGACCGCGACGCAAAGTCGCAGCCGAAATCTGGGTGGCTCAGATAACACATCGTTCAGCAACGCGGGTCTCCCGGGAATTGGCATGGGTCAGGATCCAATCGAATACGGAACGCACACCTGGCATACGAATCTTGATACATACGAACGAATTCTCGAAGACGATGTAAAGAAAGACGCGATGGTCGTGGCGTGGTCTGTTTACCAACTGGCAATGCGCGACACGTTGTTACCTCGTTTTGCGAAGACAGATATGCCGCCGAAACCACCTGAGAATCCGGCGACGCAACCTTCTGCGACACCACGTCGTACAGACTCGACAGCGACAAAGACCAAACCGGTCAATATAAAAATCACAACGTCAGGACACGCTAGATCGGGACGTCGAAGGTAGTGAAGCTTGGCAGTAACACGTCGACAGTTTCTAACTGAGGCAGCGAGTGCGATAGCGGGCACGGGCCTGGCGTGGACAGTTGGTAAAGCCGGGGCTTCAAGAGTTTTTACCGTTCGAGGCCCCGCAAAAAAAGTGCTCGTCCTCGGCGCGGGAATGGCAGGACTCGTCGCCGCTTATGAATTAACTCAGCTCGGACACGACGTCACAATCCTCGAAGCACGCACGCGACCGGGTGGTCGCGTTCACACCCTACGCGAACCTTTCTCCGATGGTCTCTACGCTGAAGCCGGCGCCGCACGCATTCCCGATGAGCACGATCTCACACTGAAGTATGTTCATCTCATGGGCTTGCCGCTCGAACCGATGTATCCGTCTCGTTTGTCAGCGCTGCGAATTGACGGCGGTCGTAGAGAGGTTCCGATTGAGGGTTTTACTGAAGGACTGGGAGAGTTTCTCGGTCCCGACTTAGGCGGTAAACCAGAACGCTGGTCGAAGATCAAAGGTGGAACTGACCTGCTTCCAAAAGCACTCTCGGCCAAGCTGGGAAACAGGATTCATTACGGCGCGGCGGTAGTTCGTATCGAGCAAGACGCGAAAACCGCTCGCGCTGTTTTTATTGAAAACGGCACGAGACAAACTCTCTCCACTGATCGAATACTCGCAACTATTCCCTTTTCCGTTCTAAAAAACATAGAGCTGCCAAAAACTTTTTCCGAACGGAAGCAAAGCATAATCAAAAACTTGCGGTACGACGCTGTTTCGCGCGTTTATCTGCAAATGAAGACTCGGATCTGGGAACAAAAGGGCTTGAACGGATTCGCAGTTACGAACGATCCGCTTGAGATCTGGCAGCCAACCTGGGACCAACCGGGCCCTCGTGGGATCTTGATGACTTATGCACGGCCCGGTCAGGCAGAACGCATTGACAGAATGAGCGAAAACGAACGAATTGGATCTACCGTCTCATTACTGGATTCGATGTTCGCTGGAGGTGTGCGGGAGAATTTTGAGCGTGGAACAACCAAGTGCTGGACCGAGGATCAATGGTCACGTGGAGCGTGGGCGTGGGTTGGTCCGCGTGATTTAGTCGCAGCGCAGAAACCTGAGGGTCTCATTCATTTTGCCGGCGAACACATGTCGCCTTTCCCGTCTTGGATGCAAGGCGCAATTGTTGAGGGATTGCGTGCAGTCAAAGAGATCGATGAAGCCCCAGAGCAAAGAGCGAAGAGCGAAGGGGAAAGAGCAAACAGTTTTGCCCTCGTCGCTTAGCTCTTCGCTCTTTGCCCTTTGCTCCGGGCTCAGCCACCAATAAAGCTCATCGTGCGGGAAGGCGCAACGAATTCTGGATCGTTGATGTAATGCCGCGGCTCTTTCTTAAGAACTACCGCTTCGATGTAATCGATTATCTCTTCACGACTGGCTGCTGATCGCAACACATCCCTTACTGAGTGCTCGACAGTCGAAAAGAGACATGTACGAATCTGACCATCGGCCGTCAGACGTATTCTTGAACAGGCACCGCAAAATGCTTCTGTGACAGGAGCAATGATGCCAATCTCTCCAGGCGCTCCATCCGCAAAGCGATAACGAGAAGATGTTTCAGAACCTCGCTCAACGTCGACGGGTACGAGTGGAAACTTTGCGCTGATCTTTTCGCGTATCTCCCGCCCCGAAACTACATCATCTCGCGACCAGTCATGTCCTGAGTCGAGCGGCATGAACTCAATAAACCGCATCTTGAGATCATGTTCACGTGCAAACGCTGCAAAATCGGCCAGCTCATCGTCGTTGTGCCCGCGAACGATTACTGCGTTGATCTTAATCGGATAAAGCTCCGCTTGCTTTGCGGCCTCTATTCCTGCCAGCACTCGGTCAAGCACATCGACACCAGTCATTTGCTTGAAAACTTCGCGCTTCAAACTATCGAGACTGATAGTGATTCGATCCAGGCCCGCGCTTTTTAATGAACGCGCTCTGTCCGGCAAATAATAGCCATTTGTAGTCAGTGCCAAATCTTGAAGCCCGGCAACTTTAAGTTGGCCCAGCTTTCGAATGATCGTCTCGATGTCGCGCCGCAGCATCGGCTCACCACCGGTCAAACGGATCTTCTCAATGCCTAACGAGACAAAGATGTCACAGAGATAATCGATCTCTTCGTACGAAAGCATCTGTTCCTTTGGAGCTATGGGTGGTTCACCGTGTGGCAGGCAATAAAAACAACGAAAATTACAGCGATCGGTTAACGACACACGCAGGTCACGAATCGGGCGACCGTATGAATCGCGTAACGCTTTGTGCTGAATTCCATTCGCCGACATCACGGTAATCATACCCGATAGCACTCGCTCTGTTCTAACGCTCACATTTCGCAATATTCGGGCTGTGTTTATTAGGCTTTCGCAAGCCCTTTGAGCCATTTCCGTAACTTATGGTCCTAAGAATGACTTCAGCAGGATCATTGGAGGGATCTGAAATGCGGAAGTTCTTACTGGTCATCATGGTGTACGCGACAATGTGTTTTGGCTGCGCGCCAACGGAAACCAACACCAATACAAATACCAATACAAATTCAATTGCTGTGGCATCGCCAACTGCGACTCCTGTTCGCGCAGCATCACCGCGACAGGACGACAGCGCGTTCGCTATGAATGGCGCCCAGGCCAACATGGCAGAAATCGCACTTGGCCGCTTAGCATTGCAGAAGTCCAAAAACGCGGAAGTGAAACGTTTCGTTCAGCGGCTGATTGCAGATCATACGAACGCGAATACTGCGTTGAGGCCGATTGCTTCGAAGAAGAACATCACACTGCCAACAGAAGTTAAGCCGGAACAGAAGGAGACATACGATCGGTTGGCAAAGCTTTCGGGTGCGGATTTTGATCGGGAATTCATGGCGCTGATGGTAACAAATCACCAAAAGTCCGAGGCCGCCTATCAAGCTGAATCAACCAATGGCACCGACCCCGAATTGAAGGCATTCGCAGCGAAGATATTGCCAACGATTCAGGAACACCTGCGCATGTCACAGGAAATTGCTAGTAAGTTATCGTAGCGTATAGGTCGAGTGCGCAAGACAAACGCATTGCCGACTGAGTTCATTGCCGATTTTTGATTGCCGATTGCCGATTGTTGCCTTCGGTCTCAGCTAATGTTCTCTAAGCTTAACCTTCGAACAGTACCGACAAGCTACAAAATCGACCAATCGGCAATCGGCAATCAAAAATCGGCAATTTGTTAATCCTGTTCCATAAGTCACACGCCGAGAGAGGGGTTTGTCATAAAGACTGACGGCGGAAATTTTTTCCCGGTACCAGGCAGCTTCACTATGCGTTTCACCACGAAGTCAAACAATAATGGATTGTAGTGGTAGATCTCGTTTAACGGGGCGCGTTCTACTTCATCAATGTAACCAAACTCGGCCAACTTCCCGGTTCTGATTAATACATTCACAGCCGGCAATGGGTAGTCGCTGCCGTTAACGAGTCGATGATGCAGATCTTCACGCGCCAACAGCGTCGTCAATGCTGGACCAAGGCGATTGAATTGCGTCATCGCTGATATCTCGCCAAACACTAGACCTTCATACTGTTTCTCATCCATCAGTCGGAGAAAGAGTTCGAAATTCGAGACGCGTTTTCTATCCGGGTCATCTAGATCTTCATTCGAACCGAGGCCCGCGCAGTGTGCGACGATCACTTTGACACCATGATCGAGTGCTCGCCGCAGCAATAAAGGGTTGCCGAGCTTCTGGTCCTCCTCTGCTTCAACCGCCTTTTCTTCTCCGCCGTGACTCAACAAGATGAGACTCAATCCCTTCATCGTTTGGTAGAACGCGTCGCACTTGGGATCGGATGGATCGATGCCCATCGCATTCGGCAACCATTTGACGACACTCGATCCCTTTGCCGCCCACTTTCTTAACTCAGCGGTGGCATCTGGACGATAAGGATTTACTGAGATGTTGGGAACGAAGTAAGACGGATGACGAGCGGCAAGATCAAATACATACTCGTTCGGAACATGAAACTCGGTCTTCTCGAGATTCACCGTTCCGTCTGAGCGATAATTCTTGTCGAACCCCAGCAATCGATACTTACCATGCTGCGGAATATGCTCGATCAAATTCTTGAGCCTATTAACGAATTGTTGGTCAGCGTTCTGTTCCTGATCAACGCCGCCGGCACTCATGTAAACCTTAAATTTGAGACGGTGAAAAGGATGACGCCACGTTCGCATCTTGGCATTAACAAACGCGCCTGTACCGTTCGTCCCGAGCCCTGCTACGTGCGTGTGATGATCGACGAGCCGCTCAGAATCGATATCTTCGAATGAACGTTTAATGAGGTCGGAGGCTTCCGAGCTAATGCGATCAGAGAGCTGCTCTGGTGAGTACTTAGAAGCGCCGCCGATCTGATGAATGAGACACATGTGGCCTTAATATTTCGGATTTGGGAATTCGGATTTCGGATTTCGCGCTACCAGGATAGGTTCAACTCTCGATAACACAAAATCCGAATTCCCAAATCCGAAATCACCTGCGTACACACATCATCGTCCCCTGCATCGTTGCGATTAATTCCCGTGGGCCATCGTCGGAAAAACCAAACACATCGCCGCGCACGACGGTTAAGGTCCGTCCAGCTTTGATCACTTCACCACGCGCGACAAAGCGTACACCACTCGCAGGTCTTAGCAGATTCACCTTGAACTCCACACTTAAGACTTCAGATGCAGAAGGCATTAAAGTGAAGGCCGCATAGCCACAAGCGGAATCCGCAATCGTCGTGACAATGCCGGCGTGTAGATAGCCGTGTTGCTGGAGTAGGTCAGGACGATAAGCCAGGTTGATTTCGACGACGCCTGGCTCGATTACTCCGAGTTCTGCGCCAATCAGCTGCATTAGTGATTGCCTGCCAAAACTCTCTCTGATTACTTCAATGAATGACGGGTGGTTGGTGGGCTTAGACATGATGTGACAATCGCATGAAGTCAGAACTACTCACCCGATTGAGCATTTTGAGCCGCAGATTTGCACAAATAAACACGGATCAGAATAGCTATTCTCTCATGAGTTTTGTCTTGATCTGCGTTCATCTGTGAAAATCTGCGGCTCAATTGATCCAGTCAGGTCGGACGCATCCAACAATGTGCGCGCATTTCTTTGTAGACCGGATAGCTTCGCACGCTTCATCGCACTGCCGCGAAAGCGCTTAACATAACTGTCATGCGTGAGCTGGACAATATCTTCCAGCCGCGAATTTACGTTTCCCTCGCGCGGCCGGAACCGCTGCTCACTCGTTACCTGTTCAAAACGATTCCATGGACAAACGTCCTGGCAAATGTCGCAGCCGTACAACCAGCCCGATAACTTCTCTTGAAGTTCAACCGGGATGTCCGGCTCGCGCAATTCAATCGTCGCATAAGAAATACATTTCGCTGAATCGACCACGTAAGGCTCGACGATCGCCTGGGTTGGACAGGCATCGATACACATCGTACACGTACCGCAATGGTCTTCAATCTGTTCGGTGTCGTAATCGAGCTCGAGGTTCAGTAAGAGTTCGCCGATAAAAACCCACGAACCAAATTCGGGAGTAATGACGTTGGAATGCTTACCGAGCCAGCCGAGGCCGGCACGAACCGCCCAGGCCTTATCCATCACTGGCTGAATATCGACGCAGATTTTTCCTTGCGTCTCAGGGCGTTGCTCTTTGATCCAATCGAGTAGCGATCGCAGTTTTTCATTGAGCACCTGGTGATAGTCGTCGCCCCACGCGTAGCGCGAAACTTTACCGGTCGCGCCGTTATCGTGATGTTGATTGGGCGTGTAGTAGTTGATCGCTACAACGACGACTGAACGGGCCGCAGGAAAGATTGCCCGTGGATCAACTCGCGTTGATGGACTTCGGGCCAGCCACGTCATATTTGCGTGATACCCGCGCCGAAGCCATTCTTCTAATCGCTCCGACTCGCCATCCAACGGCCGCGCTTCGACTATTCCGACTTTCTCAAAGCCTTCGACAATCGCGCGTTGCTTTATGAGTCGAGATAAATCAGCCGCGGGCCAAGCCTTGTCAGCTGCAAACTGCATTTAGGAGAAGAATACGAAGGACAGGGTGTGTAGTCTAGCGGAGAGAATATTTTAGATTTGTGATTTTAGATTTTGGATTGTTGATTGCTGTTAGTCGATGGGCTTGGATGCGTCGTGTCTTCCGGAAATTAAGCGCAAAGCAACTCGAGTTTGCCAGTATCGACCAATCGACAATCTTCAATCAAAAATCTTCAATACATCACTAGGGACCAGTAAGTTTCTGAATGGTAACGGTAATGATCGGAGTGTCACCAGCAGTACGGTTATATGAGAGCCAGTAGCCGGCTTTCGGATACCGAATAAGTTTGTATTTCGAGCCGTCTGGCTTGGCTTCAATATCTGATCCAAAAACCTGTTGCGGCGTCAGAACGGGGCTCGCTCCGTTGATGAAATCAACCGAGATCGCTATGACCTTCTTCGTTGCCTTGTCGTATTGGAACTGAGCCATTTCCTTTTCGCCAAACATATAGTAGTCCTGCTCATCGCCTTTGTTAGCGGGGTCACCAAGTTTCTTCCGCACGTCATCGGCGAGCCAGCCAATTTGCACTCCTCTGTACTCAATAAAAATTGGATCGTCCGTGCCGCCCTGTCTCTTGTTAGTTTGCGCGCGAGCGACGACAGGTAGACAGAGTGTCAGGACAACAAGCAAGAGTCGTCCACTAACGCGGGCGTTGAAATAGGTCGAAAGGTGAGTCATGGGTTCACTCCTTCTTTAGAAAAAAGCGAATATAAACCTCGAAGGCGGGCGGGGCTGTGGCGGGCGCCGACGTAAGGTTACTGCCCGAATACCAGTCCGCGCGTAGCCGAACAATAATCCCGTTAGATAGGCTATGTCAACACTGGAAAGGCACTAAATCTCGAGGGTTTTTGTGGCGAAAATGCCGCCCGTTTTTTGAAGAACTTGTTGACGCGTCTCTCTGATTGTCGTAGAAGAAGGCTATACTAACCAACTGCCCTTCTTAGTCAGAAGAGGTCGAACCGACACAAGGAGTTAGAGATGATGCGAACGACCCAGACCCTGGCGCTGTACACGATTGTTTTGACAGCCATGCTTGGACTAGCCGGCTGCCAGCCCGCAGCGCCGGACACGAATCGAAGCGCTGGGCCGAGTGCCTCGCCAACGAAGGAACCTTTCAATCCAGCGGCAATTGAAGCCGAAGTCCTGAGGCTGGATCGGGAGTGGGCTAACGTCATAAAGACTCGTGATCTCGATGCACTACGACGAATTGAAGCAGACGACATTATCCTTACGTATGCGGATGGCACAACGGGAACGAAAGCAGATGAAATTCGAGACGTCGAGTCAGGTAATGTAACGGTAGACGCATTTGAAGTTTCAGAGGCGAAGGCAACTGTTCTTGGTCCTGAGTCGGCTGTGGTGACTGGACGAAGCGTTATAAAGAACGGGAAGGTTAAACGCCCGGATGGAAAGCCGATTGATATCAGTGGCGAGTTTCGCTTTACGGATGTCTTTGCGAAACGAAACGGCAATTGGCAAGTAGTGATTTCGCAAGCAACAAGAATTGATCCGGAAGCGTTAAAGGCGATGGCCAAACCGTCACCCACCATCAGCGCTTCGCCAACCGCCAGCGCATCGCCAACTGCCTCCAAGTCTCCGTAAGATCACTATTATCCTGCTCCTCAATAGGGCGCGCGCTGGTCCAAGACCGCCGCGGCTATTGACTATTCCCTGCTTTTCGCATAGAAACGCGCGCCTAAAGATACACAATATTAGTTCTGGAGGCCTTCTAATGAAAAAGAAGCTTTTGTTTTTGATTACTGCCGCCGTGTTGGTCGCAGCTGCTTGTGCAGCGCCGCCGACGAATCGCACTGATACCAATAGAAATGGAAGTGCTGAGTCGACGACTGCTGCCGCGCCCATGACAGAAGTCGACGCTATGGCCAAAGAGAAAGCAGTGTGGGCCGCTTTTGAGAAACAAGACTACAAAGGGTTCGCAGACATGCTTGACGAGCAAGCGGTGTTGGTCGAGGGCGACGGAGTTCAGGACAAAGCCGGGATTCTCAAGGGCATTGAGGGCTTTGTACCAAAGGACGCGGTCTTCTCTGATTGGAAGTTCATATCGCTCGACAAAGACGCAGCGGTGATCAGTTACAAGCTGAGCTTCGCTGGAACAGCGAACGGTCAGGCCCTACCGCCTTCAACAGTTTATGCAACCAGTGCCTGGGTCAACCGAAACGGAAAATGGCTTGCTATTTATCATCAGGGGACAGAGGTTCCGAAGACACCACCGCCTCCGCCGCCAGCAGCTAAACCTGAGAAAGCCGCACCAAGTCCGACTGCAGCCGCAACTCCAGGCACAACTTCTTCGGATGTTACCGCGAATGAGAAATTGGTGTGGGAAGCCTTGAAGACGAAGAACTACGACGCCTTTGCTTCATACCTCGCGCCGGAGTCAATAGAGGTCGGAACGATGGGCGTCATGGACAAAGCTGGTTCGGTCAAAGGAGTGCAGGGGTTCGATGCTTCAAAGGCGGAGTTGAGTGAGTGGAAGACTGTTAAGTTTGACAGCGACGCTGCGCTCGTGACTTACATGGTGATGGTTCCTGGACCAAAGCCTGAGCATGAGCGACACTCAACGATTTGGGCCAACCGAAACGGGAAGTGGTTAGCAGTTCTCCATCAAGGAACTCCGGTTAGGCCGGCGACACCAAGCCCATCGCCTTCGAAGTAATCAAAAGCATTGCCGAATGCCGATGCCAATACCTCCAACGGCAGTTGGGGGATTGTTCAAGTCCTTGCTACTGGCGGCGACTTTCGATTCTCTGACGCGCCGCGAATGAACTTGAATAATAAATCCCTACTGAATTCGCGGCGCGTCGAGGTTCTTTTTCATCTGTGTCGTAGGCTGGAACTGAACGATCCCCCAACTGCCGTTGGGGGTATTGGCAATCAAAAATCGGCAATGTTTTACCAAATGCCCGGAATGGTTGTCGAACATTTCGGGCATTTGCCTTCTGGTGACACGTTCACCGCACGGATGATATAGCCGTAACGATCGACCAACAGCTCATCACAGCTGGGACAGTAAGTGTTCCCCCAACGACCCACGCGGCCCGGTAAGTTGCCGGCGTAGATGTATCTCAATCCAGCCTCACGTCCGATCTCGCACGCGCGAATCAACTGTTCCGCAGTCGTGTTGGAGTTCTCAGTCATGCGGTAATCCTGATG
>DATJKB010000194.1:0-14177 GCA_035491875.1 Pyrinomonadaceae bacterium
TGGAATTAGAATCACCTTCTAATTCTGAACTGGAAGATCGGTTGTGCTTCGGGGGGAGTCTAAACAACTCCCCCTTTTTTTCTGCTTTGAGCTTTTGAGGGTTACCGCAAGTTCTTATAAACGTAAGACCGCCGCGTTTCGACGTTCAATTTCGGATTGTCCTTGATTCGTATCTCGATCTTCCTCGGTCCATCATTCTTGTCTTTAGGATAGTAGCCAACTGTGTAATGCTCTCGTAACTGCTGCGCGATCGTATCAAACGATTTCGCCAGCTTCTTCGAGCTGTCGGCATATTGGAAGTGACCGGAGGTGTTGTGCGCGAGCAATTGCAAATAACGAGTTGCACGTTTGTAAGCCTCACTCACAAGCTCGCCATTCCTTGTTACGTGAGCTGTCGCGCCAAATACTCCGGCTGCGTAGGTTTGCCTTGATGGGTTGTCAGTAAAATCTTCGTAGGTGTGATACTGCACCGGATAAATCGTGACGTCTGAAGTTTCGGCAACGCGAATTACATCGTCGAAAGATATCGACTTACTTGTCGTATCCACGCCATCGGTCAGCAGAACGATCGCTTTGCGTCCGCTGACCCGGGCCATGCGCTTCCCGATAACTTCACTCAAAGCTTCGTACAGGCTCGTTCCACCTCCTGTGTGAAGCGCATTAATCGCCCGCCGAATAACAACTCGATCTGAGGTGCTTTCCACCAACACTTGTACGTTCTTATCGAATGCAACGACTAGCACGCGGTCGTCTGCACGTAATAAGTCGACGAAAGTCAACGCGGCACTCTTAATCTTTGCTAGTTTGAATTCAGTGGAATCGCTGACGTCGAGCATTAGTGCGATCGTAAGAGGTTTCGCGCCAACCTCTTCGGACTGCGAGGCGTTTGCCGATTCAAAGTAAACAATCTCCTGTTCGATACCGTTCTCGAAAACCTGGAACTGCTCACGCCGCAAACCAAACGCGACCTTGCCGCGGTCGCTCACCTTAACAGGAAGCGTGACCAGATTAGTGTCGACACGAATTACGTCAACTTCTGAAGGTGGCTTTGGAGGGGTTCTCTGCTGATCCTGAAAGGTGATGCTGGTTGAGAGCAAACACAGGGCAATGCTGGATAGGAATACCGTTCGCATCTCACACTTCAATTGCAACTAATCAACTACATTGAAATCGACGCTGCGTGAAACAGTTTGTCGTTTCTTTTCGGCCTGCGTGTCGGTGACGATCAATGTCAGCACGTACCGTCCTGGGGGCACCTTCGCCAGTGCGAGTTGTCCCACTCGTACGAGCTGTCCGGGACGACTTCCCGCAGTCTCCACGCGCTGTTCAGGTTCCTGGAAAAGAATCTTGTCACCGACGCTGATCACAACTCGGGATGTAACCTGCGGCTTTCCACCATCATTCTTTGCATTGTAGATAACACTTGCGTAGCGAAGATCCTGCTTGCGAGAAATAACCCGCGCTGCGGATAACTGATCAGGAGCCTTCTTTGGTGCGGCTGGATCGACTTGGTATAGCAGAATGCTTCCCATGGTTAGACGTTTCTGCGAAAGATCAGGCACCTCAAAGTATCGCGAAACCGTTCCCATCTTGCCAGTTTCAACTTCGCGTACAGCTAGTCGAACCTGGTAATAACCCGGAGGTAATTGTGTGCTTGCGTTGTAACTAAGGCCACCAACCATCGCCTGCTTATAGCTTTCTTCCGACAGATCGGCATTAACCGTTTGGCTTATGCCACCTTTTGATCGACCCACCTGGTCAAATACGAAGCCAACCACATCAAATGCCGCCTGGTATTTCTCCCCGACCTTCTTAAAGGTTATCTTGCGGGGATTAATAAAAGCGTTGATGGTCAGGTCGGCCTGGTTGTTGTCCGAAAACATGTATTGCAACTCAGCTGCGACATCGAGGTCTCGCTTCGCCAACGGCGAAATCGCCGCCTTCATTATCTGCTCTTCTTTCGTCAACTCGCTCGCCGCCTTGTCAGCACGAGCGACGTATCCTTCACTCGTATAGACCGAGATACCACTTCGCCGCACCTTTACTTCAACCTTGTGAAACTTATTGTCGAAGCGTTCGGAAGGTCGATAAGCCAATCGATAATACCCGCGACTTCTCTTGAGCAGCCGACTCAACCCTTCGTTAAAGTTGTTGCTGTTAACCACTGAAACGCCACCGGTCATCGAGGCAAGAACACGCAACGTTAATTGTTCGCTGAGAGGTCGATCGCCAAGCCGAACTGTATCCATACCACGCCCGAACCCGCGGCTCTCGTCACCACCCGCAAACGTGCCGCCTCCCAGCGCACTCTTTGCCGGCGTATCTGCAAACGTGGCCACTGCGCCAGCAGTTTTCAGACCACGCACATCCATCGTGTTGATAACAACGCCCGACCGCGTCGCATTGTCCGTGAAAATGCGAAACAAGTGAGTGATGTCTCCGACGATTGCTCCTGTACGATTCAGATCGAACAACGGCAATCCACCAGACAGGAGTACCAGATCTTTCCGACCTGGAATTTGTCGCAGGCTGTCAACCACTTGATTTGCGACTGAAAGCGCGAGCACAGCGCGTGGGATCTGATTCGTTCCCTCACTTGGTCCTTCGGATTCAGCACTGACCGTCTCAGTAGCAGTGGCGTCGCCAAAAGGTGCAGGTGTTGAAATGATCCGTCCCGGATCTTCTCCACCAAATGCGAGATGCGGCGGAATCGATCTGACACCAAGCTGAGAAATGGCCCGTCTCAGTATTTGACGGTCTGTGGTGAATTGTTCAAGCAAGCCTCGGCCGCCAACTGTGCGGACGATGGCTACGAGATCACCGTTGCGCATCTTGTTATCGACGAAGTCCGTTAACATCTGCCGCAAACGAGAGAGGTCTTCTGAAGGAATCGTCACATCATCTACGACGAATCCAATGACACGTCTTAGATCAGCGGCGGTTGGGTCTCTGGCCACCTCGGCATTGATACCAGGAGCGATTCGAGCAACGTTGTTCGCGGAGCCCTCACTGCGGCCTGGTTGATCCACACTAATGAACTCCATGAACTGCAGCTCCTGCTTCTTCCCATTGTCGTAAACGTCGAAATCACCCAACTTCAAGTCGGAGATTACGTCGTCGTTTTTATCGACAACCACCACATCTGTTTGGATCAACTCGGTCGTGATGCGGATAACGTCTTCTGCGGGAGTTTCGCGCGGCCGTTGTTGCTGTGGCGTCGTTTGGGCAAGAAGTGTAGTTACCAGTAACGCACTGGTGAGTGCGACCCTCAGCGTTCTTTTCATTGGACAACTCCTTGGTTCGCGAATCTTGAGGAGGGATCGGAGAAAATGGATTATAGTCCAATTTTTTCGGCGTCAGCTAGCGAGGCAAGCGTACCAGCGGTGTGCTGGTTTCTGGGAGCCGACCGAGGGTTCAGTTCCAACCGCACGCGTACGCCATTCTTTCCCACCAATCCATTCCAATTGGCTGCCCATCAGGTGGTTGATCAGGCCGCGTGAGATTCATCTTCTTAGGATCGTCCTGGAAGCGTTTGATCTGTTCACCTGAGTAAAACAGAAACGCACGATGATTCTCGGCGATTGCTGCACCTCGTTGGGTCGCAATCCACGTCTTCAGTCCGTCAAGTTTCAGTTCAGCGATCGCTCGAACCTGATTAGAGGCCCGCTCATTCGCCGCCAGCGCCATTAGATCACCCAACACCACCATATTCACAACGTGTTGGATCTCACCCGCGTAACCTGGTGCAGCGGGAGCTTTCCAGGTCGCCGCTAGAATGCGATCAATCACCTCAATTAAACCGGGGTTGCGCGGATCGCGTGCGTGAAATTCAACTAATCTCGCTGCGCGTTCGGCATTCAGCAAAAAGCCACTCACGTGATCAGCTATCGCCTCCGACGGCGCCAGCGCATCGAAAGCCGGGCTCGTACGAATGCGGAAGTGCTCGCGTCCTCTTGGGTAACCCGATGGCCGAGGTGGCAGCAAACGAAGCAAAGATTCCGGCAACGCTAGCGCGTCAGGTTTCAAGGTGTCGAGAACAGTGGTCAGCGCCCGCCGTTGGTCTTCTGGTGAAACAATCTTTGGATTCTTATCGCCGCGGCCACGCAGACTGAATGTGTAGTCTTCACCGCCAATCAATTTCGAAGCTGCCTCGACCTGATAGCGGTGATACATGTAGATCGGGACCAGCACATCTTCGATCGTAGCCATTGGGGCGCCTTCACGAATGTTGTTTTCACCGAACCGTTTCAGCGCGGCGGATCGAACGCGCATCACGTTGTTTAGTTCATCTATCGCGTTCGTTCCATTGTCCCAAAGATGCGCCAGTGAACTCGAACTGCTCGCAGGGCGCGCATCTTGATCAGTCAGGTACATCAGACCGCGCGCAAATGCTTGACTCAACGTCGTGTCCAACGCTTTCTGTTCGTCGGTGCCCGAAGGAAAGTCCTGATAGCCGTAGGCGATCGCGACCTTGTCCCACTCGCCGATGCCCCGCGCATAAGCCTCGGCCAGATCCGGAATCCCGTCAGCCCCCAGAACCGCTCGCGGTGCGGGATAATCCATCACTGATGCTCTTGAGACCGGACTCGCTGCGTAGTTGTGCTGCAAACCAAGCGTGTGACCGACTTCGTGAGCCGATAGTTGACGAAGTCGGGCCAGCACCATTTCCAAAAGTTTTGGCGACAATGGTCGACCGCTTTCGTACGGAGCCAGTAATCCTTCTGCGATCATGAAGTCCTGGCGGTCACGAAGTGAACCAAGACTCACTCGGCCTTGAATGATCTCTCCGGTGCGAGGATCAACGAGTGAGTTCCCATAGGACCATCCACGAGTCGAACGATGCACCCACTGAATGACGTTGTAACGCACGTCCATCGGATCGGCATCGACTGGCATCATCTCCACTTGAAAAGCATCCTTGTAACCGATCGCTTCAAATGCCTGGTTCCACCAGCGTGCGCCTTCGAGTAGCGCGGAACGAACTGGCTCCGGCGCCGCGCGATCCACGTAATACACGATTGGTTCGACAGCTTCGCTCACGCGCGCGTTGGGATCTTTCTTCTGCAAACGATGACGCGCGATAAACCTTTTGACTATTGGTTGCTCAATCGGGGTCGCGAAGTCCATGTATGTAATTCCATAAAAACTCGCTCGGGGATCGAAGCCCCTTGATTTGTATCCGGCTGGCGGCAGCTCAACGAACGATATGTGCTCACGAACTGTGATTGCCTCGGGCGCTGGAGCAATTTGTCGAACGAGCGGACCCGGTTGATCAGCCGTGAACGTCAACGTGGTTTCGACTTCAGTGTTTCGCGGAAAGTTCTTCGTATTCGCCAGGTAGAATGCGCTGCGACTCGGATCCAAGCGAAACGTGCCTTGCTGGGTGCGCTGTAAAGTTCCAGTAACCTGGTGCACGTCGCGAAGATAAAAGCTCGTTGCGTCAACCAATGCGCGACTTCCCTCCTCCGCACCTACTTCGAAGCCCCACAGGGTTGATTCAGCAAACGCATCTTTTACCGCGTTACGTTCGTCCGGATTGTTAGTGATCGCACGATAATCGTAGTTAGAGGCAATGAGAAGAACTCGAGGACCGATGCGTTCGAAACGTACGATTTGACTCTCACCGAGTTGACCGCGATCCAAGCCGATATCATTCGAGCCAAGACCAGCCGGCAAACCTTCAACATAGAGAAATTCTGAGTTCCACCTATTTATCTCTAACCAGATCTTTCCGGCCTTCGCGTCCCAATAGAATGGAAAGAAGCCATCGTGCTTCTGCATGCCGGAAACTTTCTCAGCAATGGTTGGCGTTCGCGCTGGTTCGGTGGGACGATTCTGAGCGTAAAGCGGCACTGATAATGCCAGGAAAAGTAGGAGTATTTTGATGCTGTTCATATGTATCTCCGGATCTGGAAAAGGATGAGGGATGAGGGATGAGAGCTGACGCGGAGAGACACGTCGACACGGAGACGTCAGGGATCTTTTCCGCCGTGTCACCGCGTCTCCGTGTCTCCCCGTCTCCGTGTCAGCTTTCATCCCTCCTCCTTACTACGCTACGGCTCCGGTCGCCACTCTGGTAACCGACCCGGAGTCCATGGCGCACCGGCAGTTTCCAACTGCTTCTCAAGTCTTGCTAAATCGATATCGATCAATTGCCGGAGTTGCGCAAGTACTCCCTCAAACTCCTGGGCAGCCACGGCGTACTGATTGATTTGAGTTTGCGTGGGTCTCGATGTCGACGTGCGCTGCGCTGCCACCATGTAACCGACGCGTTCGTTAATCGATGGCGCAGTATTCATGTTTCGTTGTCGCGCCACAGTATCGCCTCGTAGCGCGCGAAGAATATCGTTCGTGCGTTTCTCGAGCGCCACCGCATCGTCTTGCAAACGATGTGGCAACGACGGCGTTTCCAAGATCGCGCGCTTGATCGCAGCGAGACGTGGCCTCAACGCATTCGCTGCCTCCGTTGAACCACTCACCGCGCGCTGTAACCGCACAGCTTTTTGTTGAAACTCGACGAGTGCCGAGCGATCGGAGGCAGACATCTCGTGCACGCCTTCAACATAAACGTCAAACTGTTGCGGCTGTCCGATTGGTGTCACAACGCCATCGATCTTTTTCGCGAGCTCAACTTTGTAGCTACCCGGCATCACGAGCGGGCCCGACGGCGGTTCGAAATCGAAGTCTGCATCCGGAGGTGGCGGCGCAGGTAACGTTGCCGCTGGATAACGAAGATCCCAATTCACTCGTTGAACTCCCGCTCCAATAGGACCAGTAAGGCGACGCACGACACGGCCACCAGAGTCGGTCACCGTTAACACGACCGCCGGAGCTTCGTCTTCCTCTTCAGCACGTAGCTCAGACTGCGTGGGCCAACCTACGGACGCACCACTTCGCTGCGCTTCCCTTTCTGCATCCTGGCGTCGCTCTTTCCTGGTTTTTAGCGCGTCCTTTAGATAGTAAGTAATCGTCGCACCGAACGGTGGATTGTCGGCGGTGTAGAACCGCTCTCCTTGAAAACTCTTGCCCCGTCCGCCTAATGGCTGTGATTGGATGTACATCATTGCATCTTTGACGGGAAACACGGTGTCGCGTTTAAGCGTTTCGGCGCTAATCGTTCGCAACGGCGTGAAGTTATCGAGGATGTAAATGCCTCGACCAAATGTGCCAACGATCAGATCGTTTTCGCGTTTTTGAATATTAAGGTCGCGAACCGAAATCGTTGGCAATCCGCCCTTTAGTTGAATCCACTTTTGTCCGCCGTCGATTGAAAAGAACAGACCAAACTCTGTTCCTGTGAATAAGAGGTTCGGATTCACATAGTCTTCCGCTATAGCGAGCACTGGACCATTCTTAGGTAGATTGCTGCTTATCGAAGTCCAGGTGCGACCCGCATCTGTTGTTTTTAGGAGATAAGGTTTGAAGTCAGCGTTCTGATGATTATCAAAGGACGCATAGGCAGTATTGGCATCGTGATTTGACGCGATGATGCGACTCACGTAAGCCATGTCGCCGACACCGGGAAACTTCTCGATCTTTCGCCAATTCTTACCGCCGTCTTCCGTGACCTGGATCAAGCCGTCATCTGTTCCGACGTAGATCAGCCCTTCTTTCTTTGGCGATTCCGCTAGTGCCGACGCATTACCAAAGAACGCGGTTGAGGCGTTCTTCGCAACCGCGTCGATGCCCCACACTTTTCCCATCACGGGCAGCTTGTCACGGTCCAGGTTGCGCGATAGTTGACCGCTGATCGCTTGCCAACTGTCTCCGCGATCATCTGTTCGGAACAGCTTGTCTGCGGCGAAGTACAGCCGGAAACGCGAATGTGGGCTAATGATGAAAGGTGAATCCCAATTCCATCGCAGGGGATCTTCGTTACGTCCGACCTGCGGTTGAATGCCAATCCGTTCGCCTGTCCGCTTGTCGAATCGAGCAAGCACACCGTTCTGAAGTTCTGCATAGATCGTATTTGGATCTTCGGGATCCACCTGCGATCGGAAGCCGTCCCCACCATTAGTCACAAACCAATCGCTATTAGTAATTCCTGAAGCACTGCGAGTGCGTGAGGGACCGCCAAAGCTGAAGTTGTCCTGCGCGCCGCCGTAAATGTTGTAGAACGGTTTAGCATTGTCAGTTGTGATGTCGTAGAACTGAGTGATAGGCAGATTCTGTTTGAAATCCCAATTCGCTCCTCGATCAAAACTTTCATAAACGCCGCCATCACATCCCACGAGATAATGATCGGTGTTGTTTGGATTGATCCAGATGTCGTGATTGTCGACGTGTTTTGATTTTTCGCCGAGCCGGCGCAGTGTTCGACCACCGTCGTCAGAAACCATCAAAAAGACGTTCATTACGTAAATCCGTTCGACGTCTTTTGGATCGGCAACGACACGGGCGTAGTACATCGCTGTCGAATCAAATTCATTTCGCCGTTCCCAGCTGCCACCACGATCCGAGGAACGAAAGATCCCCCCTTTGCGATCGGCCGCTTCGACTGTCGCGTAAATCACATTCGGATCTACTGGAGAAATGGCCAAGCCGATGCGACCTAATTCAACGTTCGGCAATCCCGCTCTCAATTTGTTCCACGTCGCGCCAGCGTCAGTGGATTTATAGAGCGCGCTTTCTGGACCGCCGTTGATGAGCGTCCACATGTGACGGCGCCGTTGATAGGCGGCAGCATATATGGTGTTGGGGTCTTGAGGATCGATCACGACATCCGTTACGCCAGTGTTCTCACTGAGGTTGAGAATGTTCTTCCACGTCTTTCCTCCGTCAGACGTTTTGAAAAGTCCCCGGTCGCCGCCCGGTCCCCAAAGTGGTCCCTGCGCAGCGACGTAAACAATGTTGGAGTCTTTGGGATCGATTGCGATGCGTCCGATGTGTTCGGAAGTTTTTAGTCCGACGTTTCTCCACGTCTTGCCACCATCATCTGAACGATAGACCCCGTCACCATACGACACGCTGCGTTGGCTGTTGTTCTCACCTGTGCCGACCCATAGAGTCAGCGGATTCTTTGGATCGAGTGTTATAGCGCCTATTGAATAGGAACTCTGACTGTCGAAAATCGGCGTCCAGGTAATGCCACTGTTGATAGTCTTCCAAACGCCCCCTGAAGCAGCAGCCACGTAGTAGCGACTTGGATTCGTTGGATCTACGGCAAAGGCGCTCACGCGACCCGAAGTGAACGCTGGTCCAATTGATCGCAAACGCAATCCGTTGAAGGTGGGCGTCGACATCGGATCTCGAGGCCGTGCCTCTTCTTCCGGCTTCTTCGTCTCATCCGCCGGCCTGGGACTCGCCTGCGCACTCGGAGGCGATGCTTGCGGCGATGGCTGTTGTGCCGCTTCCCTTGCTTGTCGTTCAGCGCGTCTCTCTTCTTGAGCCGAAGCCGCTAGCTCGAAGGCCCAGAGACTGAAGATGGCAAAGACAAACAAAAGGAAAGTTGCTCTTGCGATTTTGACGAAGCATGTAGACATATACAGAGATCCTCATGTAAGGGGCGCGCCGGTGGCCGCCCGTTTTGAAACTGTGCAACTTAAAGTGGCGACTGAAACGAAACCGCTCCACAAACTGGCAAACGTATAGAGATACCTGTCTGTCAGAAACAGGAAGGTCCTAAGTCAGCAACTCACATTGTTTTCGGGTATCAAGAGAACTGAAAACTGGCGGGGTAAAACTAACATATTCAGTATCGTTCGCGGTAGCGAATGGCCAACAGAACAGGAGCAGGAGCAGCACGCAGGAGCACGACAACTACTTGCTGCCCCTGCTTTCTGCGCCTGCTCCTGTATGTTCTTACGGCACGCAGCGTTGTTCGCGTAATGGAACGAGATCCAAGCTGGTTAATTTGTGAGTCGCAGGATCAAGCGCGATGCGGGCAGCAATCGGACCATTGTCACAAACGAGACGAATGGAAGTGTTGCGCGTGCCATTGCCACTCAATGGCTCACCCACCTTGCAACTCCCCCATGTTGCGGCCGCCGCAACCTGACGACGCATTTTTTCGATATCAAATGCGGGTGCCGCGATAGCTTCAACCGCCTTGGCGTCCCAAGCGCCAAGCATCTTGACGATCGTGTCTGCCGTCTTTGTCATTTCAGCGTCTGGAGGCAACACCGGATTGATACTGATCAATTGAACTTTAGGGGGCATCGTGGGCGCGAGAGTTATGAAGACATCCAGCCAGCCACGATCACACGTCATTCGCCACTCTCCACGCAAAGCATTTTCAGGTTTAATTGAAGATGCTGGACGACACGTGCCGTGCTGCTCCGCCAACGCCTTCCAACGACTTGAGCGTACGTCAGCCGCTACGTCGAGAAATAAATTGTCAGCAGCAATTCGATTCGCGAGGTTATCGTCCCACTTAACGATCAACTGCGAGACGTCTGCTTGAGCCTTTAACAGAGCTGGAGACGGCTGCACACCGCGCGGCTGCAACACCCCGGTGCGGTGTAAAGCTGACAACACATCATTAAATAGATTGTTGAAACCCTGGTAGGTCTGATTTGACATTCCAATCAGGCCAACACCATATTCCGGCAGCCAGCGCATTAGTGAACCATAGCCCGGAAGTCCACCGCCGTGTCCGACCACATGACCGAAACGGCAATCATCAGATACACCGAGACCATAACCATAAGCTGAGACGCCGAGTTGCAGCCTTGCATCGATGGTTGGGCGGAACGCGCTCGCGGGAGAGGGCCGCCAAGCTTGCTGCATCTCGCGAGCGCTACTTCGCTTGATTGGGCCACGTTCCGCTTCATCACGTGGCGGAAACGCGGACATCAGGAACGCAACGTAGCGAGCCAGGTCGTGTGCATTGGTCCAAAGCCCGCCCATAGCTCCGAACGATCCGTGCGCAAGTATGGGTTCGGGTTTCCAAACGTCGGCTTCACGACGATAACCGAGCGCGATGTGTTGCGTGGGCACTGATGCCTGCTCAAAAGTAGACGCGGTCATACCCAGCGGTCGCAGAATATTGTCGCGGACATAGTCGGCATAAGGGCGACCGGAGACTTTCGCAACGATCTGACCGAGGATCGCGAAGCCGTAGTTTGAATACTCGAAGGCGGTACCGGGCGACGTGGAAAACGGAATGCCCGCGCGCAGCCATGAACGCATAGTGTCATCGCTTTGTGCCAACTGCCGATCACCCCAGGGATTGTCTTCCGGAAAACCTTCGGAATGCGTGAGCAGATGTCGGATTGTCAGAACCGGCGAGTCGGAAGTTGGATACGAGAGCTTGGCAAGCTCGGGAATATACTTCGCAACTGGATCATCTAACGAGAGTTTGTGTTCATCGCGCAGCTTGAGTATCGCCATCGCCGTAAAGCTTTTAGTCATTGAGGCGATGCGAAAGACGCTGTCGGGCGTAACCGGTGCGTTGTTTGTCTTCTCCCGCACGCCTGCGGCTTTGACCCAAACGAGTTCCCCATCAATGACGACACCGAGAACTGCGCCCGGTGGTTGCAGCCGTTCCATAAAACTACTGAACAAGCGATCGATTTCGGGAAAGGCGGCAGTTAGTTTCTGTTTGCGCTGTGGATCAATGAATTGGTTTTGAGCGTGAGTAAGTTCGGGCAGCAGTAACAGAAGCACAAGCGCGCAGGATTTGACGTAGCGCATGATCGACCTCACTCGATTCAGATTATGAACGTCTTTGCGCCGAAGTTTATCGATAAGCGGGCAGATAACGAAATGAAAACTTGCGACAATGAAGTCAACTCTCTGCGTTGTCTCCGCGTCCTCTGCGCCTCCGCGGTTTCGTTGGGCCCTCCCAGTACTCAACAAGCCAGTGAAGTTAGGTTGTCGATTCTGGGCTTTGTTGATTGCTCGGAACGTTAATGAAAATCGCAAGCCGCAGAGCACGCAGAGGTTACGCAGAGAGTTGCAGATTCAACAAAAAAGGCTGGACAAAAAGCCCAGCCTTCTCTTCGAGAGTTTGTAGGTGAAGCCTTAAGCTTTCGTCACCATCGTTACATGCTTATCGATCATTTTGGAGATCGACTCTTTGCTCGTAGCTCCAACTACGCGTTCGACTTCTTTTCCTTCGCGGAACAGGATCAAAGTGGGAATTCCTTTGATGCCGTAGCGCTGAGCCGTTGATGGATTGTCGTCGACGTTCAATTTCACTACCATCGCGTTCTCACCGTAATGTTCCGCAACTGCTGCAACCGTTGGCGCGAGCATGCGACAAGGCGCACACCATTCGGCCCAGAAATCCACTAAAACCGGCCTGGTCGAACTCAATACGTCCTTTTCAAAAGAGCTGTCGCTCACTTCCTTCACGAATTCACTCATTGTCTATTTGCTCCTGATCCTTTATCTAGCTGAAATTACTGTCCCTCGCCCTCGAGGAAATTCTTCAAAAGTCGAGCACGCGAAGGGTGACGAAGTTTGCGCAGCGCCTTCGCTTCGATTTGCCGGATGCGTTCGCGAGTCACGTTGAAGTTTTGTCCGACTTCCTCGAGCGTTCGCTCGTGTCCGCCATTGTCCAAACCAAAACGCAGACGAATCACGCGCTCTTCACGAGGACTCAACGTCTGTAGAACATCACCAGCGATTTCGCGCAGGTTCGACGTGATAACCCGGGCAGCCGGACTTTCACTTGATTTATCTTCAATCAAGTCGCCCAACTGCGAATCACCGTTCTCGCCGATTGGCGTCTCCAGCGAAATCGGATCTTGCATCAACTTCCGGGCCTTACGAACCTTGTCGACAGAAGTGTCCATCTTCTTGGCAATCTCTTCGGTCGTTGGTTCGCGACCGAGTTCACGCACAAGTTCACGTGAAGTATTCTTCAACTTATTGATCACTTCGATCATGTGCACCGGAATGCGAATCGTTCGCGCCTGGTCAGCGATGGCGCGAGTGATGGCCTGGCGGATCCACCACGTTGCGTAGGTCGAGAACTTGTAACCGCGGCGCCAGTCGAACTTGTCGACGCCCTTCATCAGACCAAGATTTCCTTCCTGAATCAGATCCAGGAACTGAAGCCCTCGGTTTTGATACTTCTTCGCGATCGAAACGACGAGACGAAGGTTAGCTTCCGTGAGTTCATGCTTAGCCTGAGCGGTTTGCGCCTCACTAATCGCGATCATTTGATGCGAGCGCTTGATCTCCAGGGGAGACAAGTGGTGCTGCATCTCAATCTCCTTCAAACGCTTCTTTGCGGCAGCAACATGTTTCCGGAATTCCTTCTGCTTCTCTGGTTTCAGCCCTTTGCGCCGCAGCTTCTCTGTGAATGCATCGCTTTCCCGTTCCTGCGTACGACACTCTTTGTGCACGGCACCGATAGCAGCAATCAGCCGTTGGCGCGCAGCCTCTTTAAGATGCAACCCACGGATTTCCTGCGCGATCTCCAAACGGGTGCGCGCAAGCTTCCGCCGGTAGCGCAATAGTTTCTTCGACCGCTTTCCGCGCGCGATCTTTTGTTCCGAAGCGAATTTTTCGAGTTCCTTCAATCCGCGTTTGTAAAGCTGACGAATACGCAGAAGACCTTCGATCGTCCACTGAAGATACTCTTCGCTCCGATCCTCGTGCTCCTCCGTCTCCATCTGATCTGCGAAAGCCACGACGTCGCGAATGTTCAGCTTACCGGCTTCCAGTTCGTCACCGATAGTGAACAGTTCGACAACCGCGATTGGTGAACGAGCGATGGCTTTTTCAGCACGCTTTTGACCCCGCTCGATTCGTTTCGCGATCGAGACTTCCTGTTCGCGGGTCAGTAGAGGCACTACACCCATCTCGCGCATGTACACGCGAATCGGGTCAGAGGTCTTATCCATCTCACCAGCAGACAGATCGAGCTCGACCTCTTCATTCATCGCCTCGTCCGTCTCGGTTGACGGAGAAGCTTCCTCGATCAAGGGCTCCTCGGTCTCACCCTCGACACTGGTAGCGCGCTCCAAGGTTTGCAGAACTTCGTCGATATCTTCAATCGACACGGCATCGTCCGTCAGTTCTGCACTGAGATTGACGAACTCACCCTTGTTGAGGAGCTCAATACCACTTTGATCTTTCTCAAGCCTGGACAAAATTAACTAATCCTTTCTCGCGAATATCACGCAGTTCGGTAAGCTTTCGCCCTCCGACTCCTCGCACTGACGCGAATTTCAGGCAAGGAAACCTGCTCTTTCTTGTGATGTCTTTTCTTGTCTACGGTTGTC
>DATJKB010000195.1:0-5359 GCA_035491875.1 Pyrinomonadaceae bacterium
TCCAGTTACTAGTTGGGATCAGGAAATCCGAAGCGGCGCAGGAATGCGCGGTCGTGCGCTCGGTGACATGGTAGAAAGTTTTTCTCCCACTTTCCCGTGTGCTTTTGCCTAGCTATCGCAGCAATTATCTAGTAGACAAAACCACAGAGAGAGCGATAATCTCGCCGCGCCCCGCAACATCACTAATCAACTTTGTTGGCAAGCCTCAAGGTTCCTTCAGTGAAGATCCATCTTCGCGTCCAGGTCCTCATCACTTATGGATCGAAGAATAGAAGTCGTAATTTCCAGTCTGGAAGCAAGGCCAACGAAGGCGTGGGCAACTGCAGAACTGGCCGATCTGGTAAATCTTTCCGGTTCACGCTTGCGTCACCTGTTCAAACAGGAAACAGGGACGACTCCCGCGCAATATCTCAAGGCAATTCGTCTAAGACGAGGGGCGACTTTGCTACGCACGACTTTCATGTCGATTAAAGAGATTGCGATGAGCGTTGGTCTAACAACGGCAAGTTATTTTGTTCGCGAGTTTCGTAAGTCGTATGGCATGACTCCCACTGAATTTCGCAATGCCAACACCCGGTTGACGGCGAGAGATCACAAGCGACCAAAATGAGCACTAATTAGCCGTTTTAGACAACACTAATTTGTTGACTAGACTGGGCCAGTTATCATAGCCTTCGCTTCACCACCAAGCGTCACACGTCAAACAAAAAACCGAAGAAACGACTTAAGACGTGTGCGCAGCTGTGTCCAACCTCACTTTGAAGGAAAACGAAATGAACTCACTATCCTCATCGAACTACCTCCGATGTTTTTCAAACGCACGAAGTCAGCCGCGAACATTCAGAGTAGTCCATGCTCCCATTTCACTAACCTCCCGACAGCGCGCACTGGTTTACCTCATTGTCTCTTTATTGATGCTCGTCCCAGCGAACATTGTCAGAGGGCAGAGTGAAGACAGGGTTGTCGCGACGGTGAACGGAACAGCGTTGCGTCTTCCGGAAGTTGATGCCGCGGCAACCGGAAAGATCTTTTCGCTGCAACAACAGATATATGCGCTGCGGAAGTCTGCACTCGAAAACCTGATTTCACGCAAGGTACTTGAGATTGAAGCGCTACGAAGAAACATCTCAGTGGGTCAGTTGAAGAACCATTTGCTGAGCGGTCCCGTGAATGTTTCGCCCGATCAGGTTGAAGCCGTGTATCTGGAAAACCTCACGGCGTTTGGTTCCATGAATGCCGACGAAGCGAAAGAAAAGATCCGGCTCGACCTGGAGGCGCAGGCCCGTCTGAAACGTTATCGAGAGGAGCTGGCGAAACTGCGAAAGACACTCAAAGTTGAGTTGATGTTGGATGAGCCACGATTACCAATGCCAGCGAAGACTGATTTCGCCTCGACCGGACCCCCAAATGCCGAAGTTGTGCTTACGGAGTTCTCTGATTTTCAGTGTCCGTATTGCAAAGCGGTACAGCCAACACTCAAGCAATTGCTTCGCGAATATGAGGGCAGAGTCAGGCTCGACTTCAAGCACCTACCGCTTGAACAACATCCCTTGGCTGCGGCATCGGCCCAGGCGGCGTTTTGCAGTGGTAAGCAAGGGCATTTCTGGGAATACCACGATGCGTTGTTTGCAACAGACGCGATCTCAAAGGAGTTGCTACAGAGCGCCGCACTTAGATCCGGCTTACAACTTGACGCCTTTCAAGCGTGCCTCGATTCGCCGGAGAGTCGGTCGGCAGTTTTGGCCGACCTACGGGAAGCAAAACGATTGGGCATCGAAAGCACACCAACGTTTCTCATCAACGGCAAACTGCTGCGGGGCGCGGCCAGTTTAGACCAATTCAAGTTGATCATCGATCGCGAGTTGAGAACTGCGCAATCCGCATCCGCTGGTCAGCGCAAATGATTTGATTCATTAGAGAAGGGACAGGAAAATGAAGAAGCAAACCTCAACGATCCTCGCGTCAGTGCTGTGCTTCATTCTGGTGGGCATCACACACTCGACAATTGCTCAACAGGTTAGAACCTCTCAAGCGAGTCGCGGTTCAGTGTCACAACCGAAGGCCCGAGCGGCGACGCAGCAAGAACGAGTTGTCAGGGACGTATACAACAAGTTAACAGAGCTGAATCGCGCGTCGAATAATCTTACAACTACCGATGAGAGTCTCGATGGTACAAAGGTCATTAAGTTTGAACTATCCAATTTTCACATTGGACCAATAGGGGAAATCATCTCCAAACCTCATAACGAGTTTGTCACTGGCTTCGCAGGCGAGCTCATTGAAGTAACCCGAGAGGTTAGCGTTCATAACAAACAGCCGGAACGGGTTGCCTTCGGTGCGAGATGGACCCAGGGACAATATGCATCTGCTTATGAACCTCAATGGTCGATTGCGCAAGTCTTCGCCTTTTATCCTGATGAGTACTATGACATTGGCTCTTATGCGTCGTATGAAGTGACCGTCACACTGCAGGAACGAACTCGCCACTACAAGGCTCTGGCATTATTCAGTAAGGCCTTTGATCAACACAACGAGATTAGCCCAAGGCTCTGGGACTTCGTCGTAGGTGGCAGCTGGCTTGATCGATTGTTGGATGAGAAGAGACCGGCGAAAGAACCATTCCCACGTTCATCTCCGCCGCTGGAATACGAAAACTCAACCTTCCTTCAATCATCAGCAAAGTCTCCGGAATCTGTGACAGCGCTGCTCGCTGACAGCGCTGAGCCAACTGAGCCGGTGCTTACCGAGCTTCCACCCGAGCCTCTCTCAATGACAGAAAGCTCAGAGGCAGGTCTTGGATCGCTCGTTACACGAACAGTCGAAGACAGAACTGAGCATCGCTCTGGCTTCCACGGTGAAACAGTAAGCTTTCAAGGCGAATGCATCTCCCAACCCGATTTGGAACAACGTTGTGTTGTTGAGCTTCCCTTCATCAGTACAACCGAAATCGGAGAGGTCCAAAGTTTCGTTTTTTTTCATCGATGGGGCCCGGATGTGAAGTCGGAGACTGCAACAGGTCCTGTAAACAGCTCGATCAGTTGCTGGGCCGCTAGAGGCATCGCTGTGTCGAGTTGCTTGTTAGGCGCCTGTACCGTTGTTGGTTCATTGCAAGGATCGGGAGGAGAGGTACGAATGACAGGAGGTAACGTGTGGAATGGTCAGCTTGCACACAGACACACGTGCAGGCTATCTGGCAGTGGCCCAAACTGCACTACCCCGGGCATCAGCGGTTCGTGCCCTCCCGGCACATTGAGAGATGCTTTTGGTATGTGTTGCGCAAATGTCGGCGGCGGTACTCTGCCAGACACTTGCGATATTGAATTCCTCCGCTGCCATCGCTCCATCGGCATCTTCGACGCAGCGAGCTGCGACTGCGTACCAAGTTCACCAATCGTTATCGACATTAATGGAAACGGAATCAGCCTTACCGGCGCGGCCGAAGGCGTTGAGTTTGATTTGAATGGCGACGGCGTGCGCGACCATCTTGGTTGGACGCGCGAAAACTCCGATGATGCCTGGCTCGCACTCGATCGCAACGGTAACGGGATGATCGACATAGGCGCAGAGTTGTTTGGCAACTTCACAGCACAACCCGCCGCTCAAAAGAAGAATGGCTTCCTTGCGCTGGCGGAGTTTGACAAGCAAGAGCAAGGGGGTAATGGCGACGGGCTAATCGATCAACACGACGCGATATTCTCCAGTCTCCGCTTGTGGCAGGACAAAAATCATGACGGAGTTTCGCAGTCGACGGAACTACACACGCTCGGTTCAATGAACATCAAGTCGGTCGGGCTCGATTTCAAAGAGTCAAAAAAGACTGACGAATTCGGAAACGAGTTTCGCTATCGGGCAAAGGTGAACGATACAAAGGCTGGATCTGCCGGAAGATGGGCCTGGGACGTTTTTCTCTCCCACTAGCTACCATCTCCTTCGGTTGGTGGGAAGCCGCAGAGAGTTCAGAGGATCGCATCCCTGTGACTCTCTGCGGTCTAATAACGGCAAGCGAAGCCAGGACTGTACCTAACAATGGGTTCTAACGTTGACCTGTAAAGAACAAGAACATGACCTTTCGCGCGGCTAAGCTTCGCTCTTGGCTCTTCGCCTTTCAGTGAGTCCAGGCAGGCAAGGTGCGACGCGCAGGCTTTTCTTTCTTCAAGCCTAACGCCCAGTCAGCCTGCATCAACGTGTGAATGTCGCGGGTGCCCTCGTAAATGATCGCCGCTTTGCAGTTCCGCAGATACCGTTCCACCGGGTAGTCGTTTGAATAGCCATTGGCGCCATGCACCTCGATCGCCATCGATGCAGCCTTCTCACTTCGCGTCGTAGCTTGCCACTTGGCCAAACTCGTTGCGCGCGCGTTTGGCTTGCCTTCGTTCTTCAAATAGCCGGCGTGCAACCACAATAGATGGCTCATTTGATAATCGGCTTCCATTTCGGCAATCTTCTGCTTCACCAACTGGTGATTCGCGATCTTGGTGCCAAACGTCTCCCGCTCTTTTGCGTACGCCACTGAAGCGTCTCTCGAAGCACGAATTACTCCCGTCGCACCCGAGGCGACAGTGTAGCGGCCTTGCTCGAGAGCAAACATCGCAATCTTGAAACCTTCTCCTTCTTCGCCAACCATGTTCTCCTGCGGCACACGCACGTCTTCCAGCGAGAAGTAACCGGTGTTGCCGGCGCGAATTCCCATCTTTCCGTGAATCGTGCCCGATGAGAACCCGCGCATGGTGCGTTCGACGATGAAACAAGACATACCTGTGTGGTCGCGCTTGCGCCGCTTCTCTTCATCGGTCCAACAAAAGAAAAGAAAGTTGTCGGCGACATTAGCCAAACTGATCCACATCTTTTCGCCGTTGAGGATCCAGTCGGCGCCGTCCCTTCGCGCCGTTGAGCGTGCGCCTACCACATCCGATCCTGCCCCAGGTTCCGTCAATCCATAAGTCGCCAGCTTTTCGCCCTTGGCTTGCGGTACGAGATATTTCTGCTTTTGTGCTTCGCTGCCCCAGGTGTAGAGCGTTAATGAGTTAAGACCGGTATGAACCGACATCACTACGCGAAGAAAAGTGTCGACCGCTTCCAGTTCCTCGCAAACAAGACCCAGTGCAATGTAATCAAAACCCGCACCCCCATACTCCTCGGGAATACAAACTCCCAGGAGGTTTAGTGCAGCCATTTTCTTCAGCACCGACGGCTCAAATTGCTGCTTCTCATCCCATTCTTTGATAAACGGGGCGACTTCTTTTTGCGCAAACTCTCGTACTGTTTGTACCAGTGCGCGATGATCATCAGTTAATTCAAAATCGATCATTACAGTACTCACTCTCCAATCGGGTCGCTAAAATGACCGCTCATCTTACTG
>DATJKB010000196.1:0-3616 GCA_035491875.1 Pyrinomonadaceae bacterium
TCGAGAATCGACTTGAGTAAATCGTGATATTGTTTCACGCGTTCAATATAATACCTTGAGTTGGTGCAAGTCGGAGAAACAATTCAACGTTGCAGGACAATCAATAGGCCGTATAGGTCCTATAATCCGCCAATGACCGCACCGGGAATCGCGAATGAAAACCTATAACTTCTGCTTTCTTGGTTTTGGAAACGTAGGCCGCGCGCTTGCGCGACTGATCGTCGCCAAATCAAATGAGTTGCGCGAAGCGTACGGAATTGAATGGAAGATCACGGGCGTTGCATCGCGACGCATAGGTTGGTTGTCTAGCGAGAACGGATTTGATGTAGCGGCTCTCCTCTCTGGCAACTACGACAACGCTTCAACTCACGCCGGTGTTACTGATTGGTTGAAGGCCGCACGACCTAACGTGGTGTTTGAAACTACCTCACTTAATCCTGAAACCGGTCAACCAGCGGTCGATTATCTTCGTGCATCACTCCAAAGTGGGGCACACACGATCACTGCCAACAAGGGGCCTATCGTTTATGCGTACGACGAGCTTAGTGAGCTAGCCACACGCGTCAACAGGAGATTTCTTTTTGAATCAACTGTGATGGACAGTGCGCCGGTCTTTTCGCTGTTCCGCGAAACGCTGCCCGCCACGCGTCTGCGCGGGTTTACCAGCATCATGAACTCAACCACTAACGTTATTCTCGAAGCGATGGAAACGGGTAGAAGTTTTGAGGAAGGCGTGAAGGCAGCTCAGGAACTAGGTGTCGCCGAAACTGATCCAACTCATGATGTCGAAGGCTGGGATGCGACCATGAAACTGTGTGCGATTACACGCGTGATTCTGAAGTCTCAGCTAGCGCCTGGAGAAGTTAAGCGGCAAGGGATTCGCGATCTTACACCGTCAGTTTTACAGCGTGCGCGATCGGAGGGCAGACCTTTCAAACTGGTGTCGCGCTTGCGAATCGGCGAAGACAAAAAAATCGCCGCGTCGGTGATGCCGGAGCAAGTTGCGATCAGCGAACCGCTCGGAAGTATTAGGGGCACGTCCCTGGGAGCACACTTCGAATTGGACATGATTCCCGCCCTTACAGTGATTTCCCACCGCCCCAATCTGCAAAGCACAGCGTACGGACTGCTGGCAGACTGTATAAATGCTTTACGCTAACTGTCCTCCGCTCGCAATAAAGTAACAACATTAAGGCAAGCGGCCCATCACGATACTTCTAGATGGATTGTCTAGAATACGCGCCCTACGAGCGATCGACACTGTCGTGCGCGGTACGGTAATGAATTAGCCGCTTAATCATTACTGGTAAGGTGTCCAACCGCTGGTGCTCTTCCCAATAGCTGCTTCTGGGGGAACGAACTCATAAACGTCATTATGCTTTAGTGCTGTGATTGTTTTGATGACCCGACAGTTTTCTCCATCTCTTCTTGCGAACTCCCGGTTTTAAGTTAGAAGAGACCTCACGTTTAAAGACGACCATTACTCGCCCTGGACTTGGTGGAGTTGGTGTCTGCGCCGCCCTGGAATACCGGTGTCGACACATGAAGCAGGAGAAACGATCGTGGGAGATCCCGACCAACACCCTGATTTATCGAGCAGACCCGCACGCGCGAAACGACTCAGTCGTTCCCGTCAAATGATGTCGAAGCGCGGGAAGAAGCCGGTTGCACTCTTACCCGGCCGACAAAGATTCAAGCATCGCTTGAAAAAACATTTGCGCGCCGCGGCGAGAACCAAGAAAAGTCTCGCCTTCATCGTGCTGTCAGTAAATCCCTACAAACGGATCAGTCAAATTGTTGGCCCATCCGGGGCAGAACGCTTGATTCGGTGTGCAGCCAAACGACTAGCCCGAATCATTGATCGTGCGGGAGAGGTTGAGTACTGGGGCGGCGACGAGTTTGCGATAGTGCTGTTCAATATAGACGAGCCGTCGATCGTGGCCAGCGCGGTGAAGACAATCCAGGAAAAACTGGAAAGTCCCATGTCGTTGCAGCAACACCAGTTTTATTTGACATCGAATGCGGGCATTGCCCTCTGCCCTGGGCACGGAACTGACATCGAAACGCTAATGAGAAACGCAGACGCAGCACTGGAAACGGCAAAATCAACGGGAAGCCGAACGCACTGCTTTTATTCGGATGAGATGAATGCGAGAGAACTGCGAATCCTGAATCTTGAGAGCCAGTTGTTGCGAGCATTACGCAAGCACGAGTTCACGATCCACTATCAACCACTAGTCGACACTTCGACCTGGAGTCTGATTGGAGCCGAAGCCTTGGTCCGTTGGGAACATCCGGCGCTCGGACTGATTCCGCCGGCTGAATTCGTTCCCTTTGCGGAAGAGAATGGACTCATCGCGCCGATTTGCGAGTGGGTTCTCATAACCGCATGTTCGCAACTCAAGTATTGGCACGATCAGGGATTTCGAGACTTGCATCTCTCCGTCAACGTATCAGCCCGCCAGTTTCGAGAACTGGATCCGATGAATACGGTGTTGAAGATTCTCAGAGAGAGTGCGATTGATCCAGGTTGTTTGTCTCTCGAATTAACAGAGAGCTCGATCATGTCTGACGATCCTCAGGTGCTTGAGTCGCTCAGTCAGTTGAAGGCGATGGGTGTCAGACTTTCAATTGACGATTTTGGTATGGGGTTCTCGTCACTCGATCACTTGCGATGTTTGCCCCTCGACACTATCAAGATCGACAAGTCGTTCGTGCGAAATGCTTCTGTTCGCGCCGGTGATGCGGCACTCGTCTCATCGATCATTACTCTCGCCCACCGGCTGAACCTGAGCGTCATTGGCGAAGGAGTGGAGACGCTCGAACAGTTGAGATTCCTAACCACATTGGGGTGCGACGGCGTGCAAGGTTACTTCTTCAGCAAACCTCTTCCCTCCGATCAATTTCAAAGGTTTCTTTCGAACCAAACTTATGAACGAGCGGCGTTGGCCGCGTGCTAGGGGGAACTATGGGCGAATGGCAGTTGAAGATCCTATTGATTTACGACCATTTCGAAAGTCGTGATCGGGTTTTTGGCTTACTCAGCCAGTCAGATCTAGGCACGTTTCATCTGGATTGCATACAGCCCCACCAGTTGAATGCACCTGGTTCTGTTTTGACGCCTCCCGATGTTTGCGTCATCGAATCGTCGATCGAAAAAGCGACATTGTTTACACGCATCCGCGCCGCCGGTGTCTACGCTCCCATAATCGTTCTTACTACTGAATCCGGTTTCGAGGTGCTCGATGCATTGCATCACGGAGCCGCTGACTGCCTGATTAAGGAAAACCTGATGGCTGCGAATCTTGAGGAATCGATCTGTGCAGTGATCGATCAAGCACGCGCGGCTGAGTTACAGGCAGAACACGAGCGTCTCTATTTGAGTCTCGTTGAGAATACAACCGATCTAATCTTCACACATGATCTGGATGGAAGATGTACTTCAATCAACAAGGCGGGTGAAGAAGACCTCGGCTATCAAGCTGAAGACGTACTAAAGATGAACTTCCAACAGCTCATCGCGCCCGAATATGTGGATCTGTTTCAGCTCACGATGAGAGCCATGCTCGAGTGTCGCAAGCCGATGCATCTGGAGCTTGTGCTAATTACTCGAAAC
>DATJKB010000197.1:0-3583 GCA_035491875.1 Pyrinomonadaceae bacterium
AAACTTTTCATCGTGAGTGATTGAGTAGGCTTGTCCTACAGTGATGAGATGACCGAGCCGGTTGAGCTCCCAAAGCACGCGCGCATCCGATCCATCATCCCGGATTAATTGAACATCCCGATGGTAAGTTAGCGCATGAACAAAACTGGAGATCGGATCGCGGCGCCACTCGATCTGATCGCCAAAACTTTTTTCAGCGAAACCCAACAGCGGCCAACGATGACTGTCACAAATGCGGTTTGCCGCTTCGATCAAACGCCCGCTTGCGTCACCAAATCGTTGTTGAAATACGTGTCCTGTGCTCGTATCGGAGAACCCCGGAAAGAACCCGGGCTTAGTGCGTTGACGAAAGTGCGATAACAACTCCGCGCTATGCATTTCCGCGTAACGATCGTGCAACCGTGCGGGTCGATTCGCGACGTCCGCAAGTGATCGCATATCGCGACTCCGCGAAAGCGCGACACGTGTGCGCCTCAACGTTTCCAAAGCGGCCGTCGTGGGTGTTACTTCACCACGAGCGGCGCGCTTTAGTTTGCGAAAGACGCTCATTAAGTTTTTTTCAGGATTGCGGGGTGACTTCTTCGAGAACGTCGAGAATACGTTCGGCGGCATGACCGTCCCACAGCGGAAGTTGATTCACGCGATGGCTCGAAGAACCGTTAAGGGCAGCAGTAGCGGCCGTGACGATCTTACCGGTGTCAGTGCCGACAATGACGTTGGTTCCCAGCTCGACGGTCACCGGTCGCTCAGTGTTGTGACGCAACGTCAGGCACGGAATGCCGAGTGATGTGGTCTCTTCCTGAATCCCACCCGAATCGGTTAGCACTAAACGAGCGGTGCTGTAGAGATTGAGAAAGTCGAGATAGCCAAGCGGATCGATCAACCGCAGCTCGGTCATCGACTCAACTCGATCGCTCAGACCCAGGTCAGCAATTGTCTTTCGCGTGCGAGGATGGACTGGAAAGATGATCGGAAGTGAATGACTTATTGTCTCAAGCGCATCCAGTATTCGTCCGAACGTTTCTCTATTGTCAACGTTGGACGGCCGGTGCAGCGTCAGCACAGCGTAGGTTCGTTCAGCTAATCCGAGTTCGGTTTTAATGGTCGACTGCTTAGCGCGTTCGAGGTTCTTAATTAGCGAATCGATCATTACGTTTCCGACGAAGCGAATTCGTTCGCTCGGAATGCCTTCGGCGAGCAAGTTCTGATCAGCATCCTCGGAGGTGGTGAAAAGAAGGTCGGCGATTTGATCGGTCAGTAAGCGATTGATCTCCTCGGGCATCGTCCGATCGCGGCTGCGCAATCCTGCTTCAACATGGGCCACTTTGCTGCCGAGTTTCACACAAACCAGCGCGCAAGCCAGCGTGGAATTCACATCGCCGACAACAAGGACCCAATCGGGTTTTTCCGCGAGCACGACCGGCTCAAATCGTTCCATCACCGCAGCGGTTTGCGCTGCGTGTGAACCAGAGCCTACGCCAAGATGAGTGTCAGGATTAGGTAAGTCGAGGTCGGAAAAGAACGAATCTGACATCGACACGTCATAATGCTGGCCCGTGTGCACGACGAGCGGCTGAAAACTACGGGGCCGCTTCTTCATTGAGGCAACGATTGGCGCCACTTTCATGAAGTTGGGACGAGCACCTACGACGTTGATGACCTTAATCATTACTTCGCGCGATCCAGTGGGAAACAGTCAGTACCGCCTCGAGGTAGCGGTGGGTGCGAAGCCGTGTTGGTCGGATTTGACGTTCCCGATGATTAACGAGCTGCGCACCCACCCGCTACCGCGAGGTGGTACTGATTGTTTCCCACTCAATCATAGAGCGACTACAAGCGGATGATTCGCGCTGAACTACTTTTTCTAAGCTCTCCGTTTAGCGCATTCCGAGTATCCACAATCAGTGAAGCTAGTGAGCACACTCTCTTGTAATCAATTCCGCTGTGATCGGTGACTATGATGAGGCAGTCGGCGCTCTTCAGTTCCTCGTCGGTTAAGGGAACTGACTTTAATGGTTCTCCACTCGACTCGGTGTGCGCATCATCGAAACGCAATTCTTCGACGAACGGATCGTGATAGCGAACATGCGCGCCCTTCGCACGCAAACGATCGATGATCGAAAGCGCAGGACTCTCGCGCACGTCATCAATGTCTTTCTTGTAAGCGACTCCGAGTAGCAGAACGCGTGAATTTTTCATCGCCTTGCAGTCATCATTCAGCCCATCTCCAACCAATTGGACCACGTGCTCGGGCATTCGTGAATTAACTTCTTCCGCAAGACTGATGAACCGCGAATCGAAACCGTGCTGTCGCGCCTTCCAGGAAAGGTAATGCGGATCAAGCGGAATGCAATGCCCGCCGATTCCAGGTCCAGGGTAAAACGCCATAAAGCCGAATGGTTTAGTTGCCGCCGCGCGGATCACTTCCCACGTGTCGATGTTCAGCGCATAACACAGTCGCGCCATTTCGTTGGCCATGCCAATGTTGACGGCGCGGAAAGTGTTTTCAAGAAGTTTTGCCGCTTCAGCAACACGCGCCGAACTCACCGCGTACACATCATTGACGATTTGCGAATACAGTTGCGCGGCGACCACTGTTGAGTCGTCAGTTACGCCACCAACAACCTTCGGAATGTTGTGTGTCAGAAACTGCGGGTTTCCTGGATCGACGCGCTCAGGTGAGAAAGCGAGAATAAAATCTTCATCGAGCTTCAACCCGGTTTCTTCAAACATCGGCAACAGCACTTCATCAGTCGTGCCGGGATACGTTGTCGATTCGAGGATGATGAGTTGGCCGCGTCGCAGATATTTCTGGATCTGTTCGGCCGCTGCGAGGATATAAGAAACATCCGGCTCCTTGGTTTTTCGCAACGGTGTGGGAACGCAGATGATGATTGCGTCACATTCGGCCAGATGTTTGAAGTCGGTAGTGGCGCGGAGTCGCTCGGTCTTGACGAGTTCGCTTACGCGCGACGAGGGGACGTCGCCGATGTATGAGCTGCCGGCATTTATCTGACTGGCTTTTCTTTCGTCAACTTCGAACCCAATGCCCTTGAATCCTTTGGCGGCAAATTCCACCACCAGCGGAAGGCCCACGTATCCGAGACCGATAACTCCGACTCGGGCTTTCTTCTCCGTAATCAGTTGGCTTAATTCAGTCTTCATTCAGTAGTGATCACTTCTATTCGGCGTTAAATTCCAGAATTGGAGAGTTTCAGTAAGGCAAAATACCAAACGGCACAGCCTAGGTGACGCTACGATGAGTGTCAACTGGCGCTGCTAACACTCAAGCTCCGGAAACTGCTCAACCAAATGTCCGATATGCTTCAGCTTGTCGTGAGTTGGGTTAATTCAACGCCCGAAAACCGTTCACGCGAATACCCCCAACGGCAGTTGGGGGATGGTTCACGTCCAGCCTACAACAGTAGCAACAAGAAGTTCGACGCGCCGCGCATTCAGTTGGTTTCTTTTACTCAGGTCCGTTCGCGGCGCGTCAGAGGGACGAGAGGCGCCGATGGTAGGCCGGACTTGAAACGATCCCCAACTGCCGTTGGGGGTATTCGCGGTTTTTTTCTTGACACAT
>DATJKB010000198.1:0-5774 GCA_035491875.1 Pyrinomonadaceae bacterium
CACTGCGGGCGTGATTATTTTCTTGATTGGTCTATCGAGGATTTACCTCGGTGTGCACTATGCTACTGACGTGATCGCTGGCTTCACTGCCGCGCTCATTTGGATTGGCGCAGTTAAGTTTGTTGAGGAGCAATTGGTGAGAAGAAGGAAACGGAGACGCGGGGACGGGGAGACAGGGTGACACGGGGACGCGGAGAATCACCGTGTCGCCGCGTCTCCCCGTCTCCCCGTCTCTGTCGTGTGGCCGTTCAACTCAATCCCGTCAGGCATTCGCAGCTTTAACTCAACCGCGAGCCCACCATCGGGAGCATTCGTAGCTTTAACACTTCCACCGTGCAAACGCACCGCTCGCTCTGTAATCGCCAAGCCCAATCCCGTGCCGCCACCACTCTGACGATCGCGCGCATCTTCCGTGCGATAGAAGGGGCGAAAGATTCGCTCCAACGCTTCTTCCGGAACGCCGCGGCCGCGATCGCGGACGCTAATCACAGCGAAGTTATCAATAGATCCATTCTGCTTGCTCAGTGAAATCTCTACCGCTGTTCCTTCTGGAGTGTACCTCACCGCGTTACGTACTACGTTCTCGACTGCACTGCGCAACAACTCTTCGACACCGGTAATTGAACACTTGTCGACTTTGGTTACTTGAACACTGCGATTAGTGCTGCGCGCTTCAAAGTCAGCATCTTCCGCAACCTCGCGAACGAGTGCTGCTAAATCAACCTCGCTCTTTTTGCGGCGGTCGGTGCCACTCTCCAGCCGCGTCAACGTCAGCAACTGACTGATCATCTCGTTCAGATTGTCTGACTCACGCTCGATGCGATCGAGCTGTCCTTTAATCTCAGCACCTGATCGTTGTCGCGCAAGGCCGAGTGCGACTCCGAGTCGTGCCAGCGGAGATCTCAGCTCGTGAGAAATATCCCCGAGCAATCGTTGTTGTGCGAGCACCATCGTTTCGAGCCGTTCGGCCATGCCGTTGAAGTCGCGTCCAAGCTGTCCGATTTCATCGCGACGATTTGCCAGCTTCGTAGTTACACGAGCTCCCAGTTTTCCTTCAGCCAATTCATTCGTCGCCAAGCGAAGCTTTTGCAGTGGAGTCGTAAGATACTTCGCGAGTGCGTAACAGAAGAGGCCGCCAATCAAAAGGACGATTAGCAAGCGAAGCGCTAGCGGCTGCAGGCTAAATTGGAACGGGGCACGCGGAATGTTTGCAACGTAGAAATATTTGTTTCCCTTCGGCGTTACGATTGGCTTTGCAACGAGTGTGTTAGGTCCAGCGAAGTTAAATTCAATGTCATCCGCCTGGTTTGCTTTCGCGACCAACTCCGTCGCGCCCGGAGGAGGGACTCTTCCCGACAGCTCATTGCCATTAACGTCGTAGAACACAACGTTAATTCCAGCCCGTCTATCTCTTTCCTGGAGAAAGGCAGCAAGTGCTGCTGAACCTTCCTGATCGTAAATCTCACCGGCCCTCTGTGCGTTTGGCGCCACATTCGCCAGGTCACGCCAGGAGCGACCGGTCGGCGTGGGCCGTGTTATCGCAACTGCGGCAAACAGTGCCACGTTCGCGATGATCATCGCGAGCCAGAACCAAAGGAAAATCTTTAGAAATAAACTGCGTATTGGAAGGTTCATTCTGGTCTATCCGAAGGCGCGCCGTAGATATAGCCAACTCCGCGAATCGTCTTGATGCGTTCGAGACCATTCACCTGGTGGCCCAACTTCTTGCGGAGATTGCTCACGTGCATATCAATGCTGCGATCAAACGGCGACAGTTCACGACCCAGCACGTCTTTTACAAGGTCTTCTCGCTTCACGATCTGGCCGGCATTGCGCAACAGAATTTCGAGCAGGTCATACTCAACGCCGGTCAGCTCCACTACTTCTCCTGCACGGCGGACGTTGCGTGTGTTGCTGTCCATCTCGATATCGCCAACCTGGAGCACTTCGCGTTGACCCGGAGCAGACTCAGCCGGCTGGGTGCGTCGCAACACAGCTCGAATTCGGGCGACGAGTTCACGCGGATTGAAAGGCTTCGGTAGATAATCGTCAGCTCCGATCTCCAGACCAACAATGCGGTCCACATCATCGCCTCGAGCGGTCAACATCAATACGGGAATACGCGAACGCGCTCTGATGCGTCGGAGCACATCGAATCCGTTGGTGCCCGGCAACATCACGTCAAGCACAACGAGGTCGTGTTCGTTTGAAAGGGCGCGATCGATGCCACGCTCACCGTTGTGAATGGCTTCAACTGCGTATCCCTCGGGCTCTAAATACTCGCCGACCAATTCGCAAAGGCCGACGTCGTCATCGATGACAAGAACGCGTTCCATCGGTTGTTCGACGTAATTCAAATGCATATTTCTGCTCTGAGCAAGTGCCACGTAATGCTACAGGAACCCAAAGCTTTCATCCGTAAAGAATTGTCAATCATAAATCCACTGGAACTTACAAAACTTTACAAACCGTTGACAGACTCTTTACGCCTAATTTCGCTAGAATCGTGCCTTATTTGCTAGGAGCGTACGCAGTCTGGTCCGCACCCATTAGCACCCCCACAAAAGGAGCTTCGAATGAAGAGAATATTGCTGCTATTAGCTTTGTGCGCCACCACGGTAGCTGCACAACAGCGAGCAGGCGGACTTAAGGGCCAGGTTCTGGATGAACTTGGCGGTGCCATCGTCGGCGTGACTGTGACTGCGATCAACGCTCAGGGCGCCGAAAAAACTGTTGTCACCAACGACGGCGGCACCTACACAATCAACGGTCTGGCTCCAGGCAAATACACCGTTCGCGCCGTTGGTTCCGGTTTCAGCATTTACGAGAACGCCGAAGTCGAAATCACTCCCGCCAAGGTCCAACAACTCGACATCATTTTAAAAGTCACCATCGAGGAACAAAAAGTAACTGTCGCCGCTGATAGCAGCAATCTCAGTACTGAAGCCGATAACAATGCCGGCGCGATCGTGTTGAAAGGCGATGACCTGGATTCACTCCCGGATGATCCGGACGATTTAGCTGCTGCGCTGCAAGCACTGGCTGGTCCATCTGCTGGTCCAAATGGTGGACAGATCTTCATCGATGGTTTCAGCGGCGGTCGCTTACCACCGCGTTCAGCCATTCGCGAGATTCGCGTTAACTCAAATCCTTTTTCCGCAGAATACGATCGACTTGGTTTTGGTCGTATTGAGATCCTGACCCGTCCCGGCTCCGATCGTTTTCGTGGCCAGGCCTCATTCAATTTCAACGACGACGCCCTTAACTCGCGTAACCCCTTCGCTCCCAATCGTCCACCACATCAGTCGCGTCAATACGGCGGCAACTTTGGTGGTCCAATCAGCAAGCGGAAAGCATCTTTCTTTGTTGATTTCGATAAGCGAGACGTCGACGATGAAGCATTAATCGTCGCCACCGTGCTCGACGCCAATAACAACATCGTCAGCTTGAATGAAACGGTTCCAGTTCCAAGCCGGCGCACGTCGTTCAGCCCTCGAATTGATTACCAGATCAATCCGAATCACACACTCGTCGGTCGTTACAGCTTCTCCAAGAATCAACGTATCGGCGGTGTTGGTGGATTTAATCTTCCGGAACTTCAGTATGATATCGAAAACTCGGAACACAATTTCCAGCTAACTGAAACCGCGATCATCAACAAAACCATCGTCAACGAGACGAGGTTCCAGTTTGAACATTCGAAGAGTCACTCGGATGGCAATAACACCGTCCCAACCGTCCAGGTACTCGATTCGTTTACTGGTGGTGGATCCCAGGTGGGCCAGGCATTCAATACTCAGAACCAGTTTGAATTATCGAATAACACGTCTTTCACAAAAGCAAATCACGCTTTTAGACTTGGTGCGCGTATTCGACACACGAGCATTACTGATATTTCGCCGATGAATTTCGGTGGCACTTACACGTTCAGCACAATCAACGGTTACCGCGCGACAGTTTTAGGACTGTCGCAGAACGCGACGCAGTTTTCGATCTCCGCCGGTAATCCTGAGGCAAAAGTCAGCCAGTTTGATTTCGGTGGTTTCATCCAGGACGATTGGAGGCTGCGTCCGAACTTCACGCTCAACCTCGGTTTGCGTTACGAGAACCAATCGAACATCGCCAGCAATGTGAATTTTGGTCCACGTGTCGGTTTCGCGTGGTCGCCCGGTGGTGGTCAACAGGCTAAGACAGTTATCCGCGGCGGCTTCGGCGTTTTCTATGATCGTGTCAGCGAAAATCTCACGTTGAACGCTGAACGCCTGAATGGAATCAACCAACAACAGTTCATCGTTTCCAATCCGAATTTCTTCCCGGTGATACCGTCGGTTGATGTGCTTGAAGCGTTTTCAGTGCCGGTATCGATGTTCCGGCTGAATCCGGATATTCAGTCTCCCTACACTTTGCAAGCGGTCGCCAGCGTGGAGCGACAATTACCGCATAACGTGACGATTGCAACGAGCTATATCAACGTACGCACCCTCCACGTTTTGCGCACACGACCGGTAAATGCTCCGCTGCCTGGAACATTTAACCCATTAGTGCCGAACAGTGGAGTTAGACCGCTCGGCGTCAACAACAATATTTTTGAATACGAATCTACAGGACGATTTAACCAGAATCAGCTCATCGTAAATCTCAACAGCCGTTTTCACAGGAACTTCTCGCTTACGGCCTATTACGTTCTGGCGAAAGCCAACAGCGACGCTGATGGAACCGGCTCTTTTCCAGCGGATCCGTATGACCTGAGCGGCGAGTATGGACGCGCTGGAGGCGACGTCAGACACCGATTCGTTGTGAACGGAACCATTCGCGCTCCGTGGGGCGTTAGTATGAATCCGTTCATCATCGTGAACTCGGGCCGACCGTTCAATATCACGCTCGGCAGGGATCTGAATGGTGACACTCGTTTCACTGAACGACCTTCATTTGCTCCTGAAGGAGCTGAGTGTTCGCTGATAATCCGCTGTACGCCTTTTGGGAATTTCAATACGAATCCGGCAGTCGGAGAAGTGCGCATCCCGCGCAACTTCAGCGAAGGACCAGGCTCAGTTAGCGTCAACATGCGCGTTAGCAAGACTTGGTCGTTCGGCAGTGAAGCTGCATCGGCAAATGCGAATAACCGGCAGAATCGCGGGGGGCAAGGTCAGGGTCAGGGTCAGGGTAACGACAGCCAGCGCACAATAATGGGTGGTGGTATGGCCGGTGGCGGACGTCCAGGTGGCGGCGGCAGTCCCGGAGGTGGTGGTCCAGGTGGCGGTGGTGCAGGTGGCGGTGGTGGTGACCGCGGCTTTGGAGGAGGCGGCGGTGGCCGCGGCGGCGGTGGCTTTGGCGGCGGAGGTAATGCCGGTGGTCGCTATAGTCTGACGTTCTCGATGAACTTCCAGAACATTTTGAACCACACGAACCTCGGCAATCCGGTTGGCAACCTCAGTTCGCGCTTGTTTGGCCAGTCGACTTCTACGAGTGGCGGCTTCGGCGGTTTTGGCGGCGCATCTGCAGCTTACAATCGACGCATCGACGCTTCACTGCGATTTAGCTTCTAATGTTTCAGCCAGGTAGGGGCTGTTCCTCCAAATTATTTCCTACCCAGCCAACAAAAAGGGCATCGCTCTCGTCGATGCCCTTTCTTTATTATGAAAGTGAACTCTTTCTACTGGCCGGTGCTGCCGTCAATCGCCGGTCTTAGCTCGCCGACAAACTGATCGGAGTTTTTGATACTCGCAAGCACGATCTTAAGCGCTTCGTCAGGAAAACCTGACTCGAGCGTAAAC
>DATJKB010000199.1:0-8493 GCA_035491875.1 Pyrinomonadaceae bacterium
GCAAACGATGTAATGGGTGTTGTTCCATCATCAGCTCCGATCATTAGGACCACGGAATTCGGACTAAAGTCGAAGATGTATCTCGTCACCATTATTTCCATCTGCTTCTTCGAACCTTTTGGTCCGTAGCCCGTCGCATGAATTAGCAGTCTTTTGGGTTGTTTCGCGGGATCAGTTCCATCAGGATCGGTGACATCAACTGTGAATCCCATTTCGGGCGAAGAGTTGACTCCTACTACGCTGGTTCCGTGCACCGTTGCGTCGTAGGTCAGCCAATTAGTCAGCGTGGAATTATCGGCTACGTTGCGAAACGTTGCTTTCGTGCCTGCGGGATTGGAATCCACGTTTCCTCGGAGAATGTTGAGCGTAGTGTTCACACCGGCTTCCGCGGCGTAATAAGCTTGTAGCTCTGCCGTTGAATCGATCGCTAGTCCTTGCGCTATGTTTGTGGTTAGGATGAGCGCGCCGCCAACAATTAACAGAAGCATTGAAACTAATAGCGAGGTAATCAATGCCGCGCCGCGTTCATTCGACCATCGATCGTTTTCTTTCCTAAGCGGTTTTTGATTCATTTTCACCGTACCTCAGACAGAAGCACTCGCACCGCGAGTTAGTAGTGAATAAGATCCGAGTTTCTCAATGTCACGTCGGACACCAACAGTACGTTGGAAGCTGGTTGATAACCGGCTGTGTTGGGAACACCGGCGGCAGCTATACGAACGCACAGCGCGATAACCACGTACCGTGCCTCATCTGGACTGACTTCGCCTGCTGATGGGGAAGTTATGTCGCAGTCGGCGGTGGTATAGGTTACTTTTTGTGCGAAGTAATGAACACGAAGACTATCCATGCGATTTGCCAGCACAGTCGTCTTTCTACCGGTAGCGAATTCGTCATGCCTCACCAGGTAATCGGTGTTGTTGGCGACGTTGATGAAGTATTTGAGATCTTCACCCGGATCCATCACGTTGTTCCGACTAGGATTCGTCTCTTCAAGACTGAAGTCGTACTTGTTGAGGTTCGATCGGATGCGGATGCTGGTTGAGTCGGAGTCACCCGCCACAATTCCATTCGTACTTAGATTGAAGCCGGAATTTGCGATTTCGCGAGACATGATATTGAGAGCACGCTGGGCGTCGGCAACAGCGTCAGTGACAGATTCCTCGCGTTCCCGGATACGATAACCGGTGGTTAAGGCAGTCGCCGCTATCCCGAGCATTGCAATCGTGAGCGACATCGCTATCAACAATTCAAGCAGGGAGAAACCAGCGTCGCCTTTGCTTCTTGCCGTGTGGTCCATAGAGCCTCTTTCGTCGTTGTGATCCATCTTGTCTACCGGTTGGGCCCAATCTGATTTGTGGTTCGAACTGCCCGCAACGATACGGCGCCAAGAGAAGTTCCCTCCGGATTCACCTCAATTGTGATCGTCTTGACCGTGGGCTTGTCGTTTACGAGGTTTGAATGCACGACACGCGTCACGACCTCATACGAACGGCCGGCGCGAATTAGAGCTGAGCGTATGGGAGTCAAACCGGTCTCGTTTAAACTGGAGTCAGTAAATGAAACGTTTCTAAGTTGCTCCATCTGTTTCTGGGCGACAGCCATCGCCAATTCACGATCGTTAGCTCCGCTATTGTTCTTAATTGAATACGCGAAGAGTGACACAGAGCCGAGGACGGCAATGAACATGATCAGCATCGCAATGGCCGTTTCGAGAATCGTGAAGCCCTTTTGCGCGTCGATCAGCTGATCGTCCTGGACGTTTCGCACGTACGGTTTGGTTTTTCGCATCCTCTTTCTCCGATCAGTTCGTCACAGTTACTACCACCGTCGCAACTCCACACGGCGTAGAAAAGGTAACCGTGAATATTCCACGTGTTGGGTTATTCGATGTGATGGTGAAGGTTTTGGTCCCACCCGATGAGATTGTCGTAGTGGAAGGGGAAATGGTTAGGTTTTCCACAGCGGATGCTGTAACCGTTCCTCCAATGCTGCCAAGCGTGAGTGTGACGGTATCTGAGCCACCATTCTTCCTGATGGACATTGTCGGTGAACTCACCGAAGGCGCGCATCCTGCCGGGTCAGGAGTTGGCGTTGGAGTCGGAGTAGGCGTCGGTGTCGGCGTCGGACTGGGGTGCGGATTGCCGTTGCCGGGGTCGGGGTTGCCGTTGCCGTGGGGCGTCGGCGTTGGTGTCGGAGTGGGATCCGTATCACCGCCCGCAGGAGGCGTTGGTGTGGGGTCCTGTTCAAGTAGTGGCGTAGGTGTAGGCGTCGGGTCATCAGGCATTACCGGATCAGGAGAAACATCGACGTCGGGATCCATGTTTTGATTAAGATTAATTTCGGGGATTGCTTCGTCCTGAAAGATCTCGCTACCGACTGTAACGTCGCCAGAACCCGTAACGTCTACCTGCGTAGTGCCTGCCGAGTTTTGCAAGGCGACGGTAATTTCCGTTCCATTTATCGGTCTGCCGCGCCAATCAAAAGCAATCGTGACAGGGTCGGTGATGAATAAGACATCACCTTCCGTCATGAAGTCACGAGACGTTAAGGTTCCGCTACCGCCGAAACCCATCGTTACGCGATAGGTCCTGGTATCGAGAATCTCAACTTTCGATTCATTGCCAGGCGATGGTCTACGTCGCACTGAATCTGCGCGCGCGCGTTCAAGGTAGCCAGCGAGTTGGTGCGCGGAGTTCGCGAGCTGAATACCGGGTCGGCCCGCGCGTATCGACATAATGGTAGCGCCGCTCACAATCATGGCGACGGTCATGACGACGATTGCCTGGAGCAGCGTAAAGCCGTCATGGCGTCGCCGCCCGTTCTTTCCTTTGCGAGTTGCTCGCACCTTCATTTGGGCCTCCAAAAAGAGTCAATCTTGCTGGTGGGGTATACGCGGACAAGGTTCCAGCCACAGCCTCTTTGGCAACATGAGTGCCATTGACAAAGTGCCAGCAAACAGGCTGGTTTTGTGTTGAGTGGGCCTTTCGGCCGGTGGGTATCGTTACCTTAAGTTACGGCTGTAGGAAGCCGATTTCACATTGTTTGAGCAGCACTTTCTCGGGAAACGGAAGGCTTTTCACCCTTTTTTCGGATAGGGCAGGTGGTCCAGGTTGCTCCTTCCGAAGTTCTCGAGATCGTCCACTGGTGCGGTGCCGCACGCCGCGCTCAGTTTGGACGGTAAAGCGCCCCGGTTATCGAAAGATGGCCGGGGCGCAAATGCGCTGGCAAAGGGTAAAGGGCAAAGAGGAAAGAGTTTTGCTCTTTCCTCTTTGCCCTTGGCTCTTTGCCTTTCTACTGCTTCGGCTTCGGTTCGTATTCGTCGCTTACTGCAACCGAGCTTTCAGTGTGTGAGAGTTGCATCGCCATCGTCACAGGCTTGTAGTCGAACGCTCTTGGACCACCGCGCGTGTTCTGGATCAACATTACGAGATAATCCTGGTTCTCTCTGAATCGCGACACGCTGCCGCTCTGGTTCATGATCACGAACAGCAGTACCTCGCCGCTCGCTGTCTTCATCTGCCCAACCAGTGAACTTGCACCACCGTCAGTTCTAACCAACGTGCCTGTCTTTCCGATAACACTCCCACGCCACTGTAGGCCGGTGAAGCGATCTTCTAAGGTGCCGGGATCAATTCCCGCGACCGGCATAATGTCTGACGGATCCAGCCGATGCTTGGCTAGTTCGGTTCTCAGCGCGCGGAAGATCTTCATCATCACGCGCGGTGAAACGCGATTTATTCCTAAGCCGCTGAGAGAAGAAAGCCGGATCTCAGAGGGACCCAAACCTAATCGACTGATCAAATGTTGTCGTACGGCCTCGGTTCCACCGAGCGATTCGCCTATGCGTGCTGCCATGAAATTATTCGAATAGCACAGAAGCACCTTCAGGATGTCGACAAGCTTGCTCGATTTATGGGTTAGCAACAGCTTCGCATTTGGAGCGACCGGGCTCACGTCGACACCACCCATCACCGCGAGACTTGGTACTGACTCCATACTCGTATGGTCCTTCAAGGCTGCTCGTTCGTAGTCCCAGGCTCTGGTTGCGGCGCCCGTTCGAAGTGTGGAGTCGAATGTGTCATACAACTGTTCGCCTGAACTTTGAGCGGACGAACTGAAGTTCATCGTAAACCCGGGTGCGACGAAGAGGTCACCCGTCACTTCTTTGACACCCAGTCGGTTTAGTTCACGCGCAATCATAATCGCGTGTTCGTAGTGGAAAGAGGGGTCGCGTCCGGAGATGTAGAGGTTACCCTGGATCTTGCCAGTGGCCTTATCAACCGTTCCATCAGTCCAAACACCTGTCGCAAATCTGTGATCGGGACCGAACGTCTGTAACGCGACTAAAGCAGTTGCGAGTTTAACGTTCGACGCAGGATTGAACTGCTGATCTATTGATTGCGAGGAAACCTGTTGCCCGCTGAGAGTTTCGACGAGAACACCCTGCAACCCGTATAGCGGTCGCTCTGTTTCTCCTGATGATTGCTCCGTCGGTGCGACGGGAGTTTGGGCTGGCTGCGGCTGATCAACCGTGGGACTCGGCGCAGGTGGTTGCTTCGGAAGTTCCTGCGCAAGGGTGACTTGTCCTATCGTTAGCGAGAAGAACATCACCGTCGCGCAAGCGACAAATCGAAACGGCCAGCGAATTTCCTGAAAAACAGCCATTAGCTTCACAACACAACTCACTAACGTCAGGGGACTGTGAGGGAGAGTACATTTAGATGCACTCAAGGTAGAGCGGGGATGCGCAGCCCGGATTAGCCCCGCGGTCAGCATCATAGCCCGAAGTGTTGCGGAGAGTCGATAGATTTGACTTGAATAGCGCAAATTAGACGCTTGAGTTCGAACACTCCTGAGAAAGGAAGACTTCACAATTCGCTAGATCTAAACGGCAACCAACTCATGTCAGAGAACTTCAAGTTGAGAGCTTATTGATTCAACTTGACTGACTAAGGTCAAGCTAAGATTCGTTGACAAGGTTTCCGGCGGGCTCATAGAATCGCCTCATTGACAAACTACAGTGCAACGCAATCAAGAACCTGTCACAATTGAACGAGTGATTGCCACTCATAGAGCGCGACGGCAAGAAATTCGCAAGCGCCTCAATGAGTTTGAAGAGGTTTGGCGCAAAGGAAGTGATGCGCGACTCTGGGAAGAACTTGTCTACTGTATTTTCACCGCAGGGGCGTCAGCTAGGATGGGTCTTAATTCGGTCGCAGCGGTCAGTTCTTTGTTGCTTGAAGGAAAGCCGGAAGAGATGACGCGGGTTCTAAAGAAGGCCGGTGCTCATCGATTTCCAGCAGCGCGGCCGCGTTACATTGTTACCACAAGGAACTATTTGCGCGCACACTTTAATATGGCCCTACGCAAGAGGTTGCGCAGCTTCTCTGATCCCTTTGAACGACGCGATTGGCTGGCCCAGGAGAAAGAAGTAAAAGGGTTGGGCTACAAGGAAGCCAGTCATTTTTTAAGGAATGTCGGAGTCAAGGGTCACGCTATTCTGGACAAGCATGTCATGCGTTGTCTGTCTGAAGTAGGCGTTGTCGATACAGCAAAGCCACCGGCTAATCGAAGAAGATATCTTGAAGTCGAACAAAAGTATCTCGGCTTTGCGAAAGACATCAGAATAAATTCTGACGAGCTGGATCTTGTTCTTTGGTCGATGAAGACAGGCGAGATTTTGAAATAGAATCCGCCGAGAACAAGACATAGTTCTCTCCACGTTTTGAAGAGTCTCCCCTGGACTAGTCCGTTCCATTTGCGAGTAGCAAATGGTGTCAGACGACTCGCAATCAGGTAGTGCTAATATAAGTTCAGTTCTGATTAGTGTCGTCAGAAGGTGTCAATCATGCAGCCTGACAGCAAAAGGTCTTTCCAGCGAATGGCGGCCATTGGTGTAGCCGCCATTGTGCTTTCGCTATCGATGTCTACGGTGAATCCAGCCGCCGCTTTCGATGATAAGCACCTCAACAAAGCGCAGAAGGCATTACGCAAGGGTGACTATCAGCTTGCCGAGAAGATTTATCGCGAGCAGGTGACCAAAGACTCGAAGGATACACAGGCACGCCTTGGACTGAGCTTTGCTCTCCTCAAGCAGAGAAATCTTCAAGACGCTTACGATCACGCGGCGCGAGTGATTGTGCTCGATCCACTTTCCGCACGTGCCCATGCGCTGTTGGGCGCAGCGATACTTGCGGCCGGAGATTTTCACAACTCAGTCGAGGAGTTTCGCACTGCGCTGGCGCTAAATGAGAACGAGGCTTTAGCGATCGCCGGACTTGCGATGGTCGACTTTTACGAGAACCGTGTTCAGTTGGCCTTGCCGGCGTTGCGGCGAGCGGTGAACACCGATCCAGGCGAGCCCGATTACATTTTTAGTCTGGCGCAAGCCGCGGCACGGACCGAACGATATAAGGAGGCGGCCGATGCGTACGAACGATTTCTGATCATCGCACCCAAGACTGACTCTGACCGGCGCGCCCGCATTGAGGGCTTGATTGGGTTTCTGCGTTATCTTGGCAGGCAGGGATCGTTATATGTCCCCGGCGGCGCTCAACGAACATCAATCACCTTTGATGCTTTCGACAACCGTCCGATCCTGCAGGTGCGTCTCAACGGACAAAAAGAGCCTTTGCGATTTGTGCTCGACACTGGGTCGGGTATGTCAGTCATTTCGAATAACACAGCGAAGAAACTCGGACTGAAACCAGTTGCAAAAGGCGGAATGGCCCGAGCAGTCGGAGGCGGCGGGAAATTTGACATCGTCTACGGCTTTTTGCATTCAGTCGAGATTGGCGACGTCAAGGTTGAAAATGTTCCCGTTTACATTCGCCACTTCTTCGATAACGCCGTGCCGGTTGATGGCTATCTTGGTCTGTCGGTCGTTTCCCGCTTTCTTACATCCCTCGATTACGGGGCGCGTCGCATGACATTAATCAAGCAAAACCAGAACGACGTCATGGAGGCTTGGACCACCGTCCGTCGGGGAGAAGGCGCCCAGGCGCTTGCTCCCATGTTGCCTAACGAAAGCGTCATTGAAGTTCCGCTGCGTACTACTTCGAGCGGCTTTCTAAGCGGCGAAGTAGCGCTCGACGGATTTGAGAAGCCGTTGAACTTCATCATCGACACCGCGGCGAGTATCACAGTTGTTTCTGAAAAACTTTCGCAGGAGGAGGCAATAAATGATTTGTTGCGCCCCTCGAGCATGCGGGTTTTTGGAGCAGCCGGAATCACAGAGAACGTGATGATCGTGCAACTTCCGAAAGTGAGTCTCGGCCTCACCAAAATCGAGAAGCTCAACGCTGCGGTGTTGGATCTGGAGCCAGTAAATGAAACAGCGGGGTTCAAACAAAGCGGTATACTCGGCGGAAATTTCTTGAGAAACTTCCGTGTCTATTTCGACTTCGCGAGAGGCGCGTTGCGTCTCGAGCCGTTGAATCAAAAATTGAAAGGCGCGGAAATAAATCCCGAAGTGGCAAAGACGCCATGAAGCAAAGTCTTTATCTCGAGACATCGATTGTTGGCGCCTATCTCGATAACGGCGAGCCGTTTCGGCGCGACCTGACGATCCGCTGGTGGGAGCACGAAATGGCTGATTATCGCGCTGTCATTTCGCCCCTGGTGACTTCCGAGCTGGGCAGGGTTCCGGAACCACACCGGTCTTCGTATCTGAAATTGATTGACTCGTTGGAGCGAGTGGAGCTAACGGAAGAAGCGGCAATTCTTGCTGAGGGCTACATCTCGCGAGGCATCTTTCATCGGAAATACATCGCGGACGCGATGCATGTTGCTATTGCGTCATATCACAAGATTGATTATCTGGTGACCTGGAACTTTGGTCATCTTGCGAATGTCAGGCGTCAGGCTCGCATCCGATTGTTTAATACCGCGGCGGGCTTCTACGTACCTATGATTGTGACGCCAGAGTTTTTAGTATCCGAGGCTACTGAAAAGGTAAACTGATTTTAGATTGTTGATTGTCAGTTGAATTCGTCTGGGATGTGCTCGGTCGCTCTCAATCAAAAAATCAAAAATCATCAACCAAAAATGATATATGTATCGTCGTCCTAAATTCCTGGAAGTGCTGCACACAATTCGCGAAGAGATGTCACGCGAAGCTGACTACGATGTCGATCTCTTCGCGGAGATGGTGCGATCAAATGAGCAGCCTGCCCACGGTCCAGAGAGAATCATTCGCGGCTTTCGCAGTCGTGCCCCAAAACGCGAAAGCAAGAACGGTCATACCACCACCAGACATAGACAGAGAAAGCGCGCCGCGCAATAATGAACGCGCGGTCGTAATTCGTTTTTGATCTTTGTAGTTGGTTCTTGGATTTCGTTAGTTGAGTTGCTCGAGGTGTGATACAACCACCTACAAAGAACAAAGTACAAAGCACAAAACACAAAAGAAAGAATGAACCCTGCTTTTGAAACCATTGGCTTGGAGGTCTCTAGTGAGAAGGCCTTCAACTATCTCGCGGAACGCGCGGG
>DATJKB010000200.1:0-6803 GCA_035491875.1 Pyrinomonadaceae bacterium
AAACTCTTCTTCCGCAACCATCTCTTCAAACGGAACGAAAGAGACGTCATAACCAAAACGTTTACCAAGATCTGACGCCACGTCGTCCATCAAAGGCTGATTGATCGTCGCAAACACTCCGCGTTGAAGCAGCAGCGTCACTACGTCTTTTGGTTTGATACCAAGCTTCTCGGCGAACTCTTTCACCGTCGATCCTTCAATCAGTCGAACTGCTTTGAGTTCACCTGGTGACGAAGGAGCCTCGAGTCTGCCCGCGATGCGATCTTCAAGCGACAGTGCTTTCGGTGGCGGAATAAAATCGCCCTTGTCGAACCTACCGGCTTTGCCCTCGATCTTTCTACCGCCGCGTGGACTACTCCGACGAGAACGTCTCCTGCCAGAATCAGGAGGTGGAATGTAGGTGGTTTGCGGTGTCGCTGTTTCACCTGGTGTTCCGAGTCGTTCCGCACGCGGGAGCGACGGTCGCTCACGCACTCGTGCCGGTCGCTCTGGACGATCTCGCGGCGGCGCAACGGGTGGCGGTGTCGGTGCGGGCGCCCTTTCTCCCGGGCGAATTCCCGCGTTAAGTGCAGCAGCTGTGGGACGAAGAACTCGGATCTGACGAGAGGGCGCAGGAGCACTCTTCAATTCAGAAACATCAGCCGGCGGCGCAGATTCAACAGGTGCGACGGCTTCCGGTAGTTCTGCCTCTAGCTCAGGCGGTTCTTCCAAAGGCGGTGCTTCGGGTGTTATGTCTACGGGCTGTTCCGCGCGTGCCGCTGGTGTCAGTTTCTTGATGAGGCGAGCTGGTTTAGGAGGTGCAGCAGCAGGCGTCGGTGGTGGAGGCTCAGGAGCAACTGACGGAGCGGCTACGATCTCTTCGGGTTCCGCTGCAGGCTCGGCTTCGACCGGAGCAGCTTCTTCAACTGGACGCGCCGCACGCTTGACGACCTTGACGGCCCGTTTAACCGCCGTCTCTTTTTTCGGAAAGTATTTATTGCGAATCTTCTCTGCCAGCTCTTTGGAAACGGAGTTTGAAGGGACACTTACGTCGACACCTTCGCGTCGTACTTCTTCAATCAGCCGCTTGGTATCAAGCTTTAGTTCTTTGGCGAGATCGTAAATCCGGACCTTAGAGGTAACTGTCATGCACTCCTTCTTGACGCTTACCGCCAGCGTCGTTGACGACTTCAAAAGTAGTTAAGAACTCTCGCTCTTAACCACTTTCAGGTGCGTGCTCAGAAGTGCGACGCGGGATTGTGGTGACTGAGCGAGTGACGCAAAACAGCCGAAGCTCGAATTGCGTTAATACAATTTTGCTGCACCCTTCGAAGCATCACTGCTTCTCTTCATCCGAACTCTCGCCCGGTGCAACATCTTCAGGTACGGCGAAAGTTAATGTTTCAGCTTCCGAGGAAGCTGTTTCCATAGCTGTAGTAAGACTCTCCTCAGAGAGGCCTTCAGCTATCTCGTTAATGTTGTCGAGTGCTGCTACTCCCGTCGACGTAATGTCGGGCGAGGGAGTAACAGTGTCAGGTCGAAGATCACGACCTGGTTCCTGCAGCACGATTTCGTCCGCCGTGATTGGTTCAGCTTCCGTAACAGCAACTGGATCAGCTGAATCCCAGGCCCGGATTTCAGGTTCGGCAGAGTAGGGAACACCCGTCTCAACTGCTTCATCGTAGCCGCTGGCGGTCATCTCGTCTGATGGTTCGACTTCTCCGGCTTCAATCGATTCATCGAGCTCGGCAGAGACCGCATGGGTTTCCATGTGTTCGCCTTCACCTTCAAAGGTTGACTCTTCGCCTTCCCCGTCCGCTTCAGCCTGCATGCTGCGATCACGCAGCGCCGTTACCGCTTTGGCTGCGTTAAGGATCGTTTCTGCCTCATCCAAACTGACGTCGAGATATTCAACCAGATCGTCGACAGAAGTTTGAGCGAGCGCGTCGATATCGTTGATGTCATGCTCAGCGAGTGCTTCAGCCTGTTGAGCCGTGACGCCTTCGATAGCCGAAAGAGGCACTGCCTCTCCAGAAGCAATGAGCGCGCCCATCTGCTCTGTGACTTCGCGTTTGATCTCTTCTTCGCTGCGAATATCGATGTTCCAGCCGACAAGTTTCGTCGCAAGTCTTACGTTCTGTCCGCGCTTGCCAATAGCCAGTGAAAGTTGGTCCTCATTAACGATGACTTCCATCTGACGGTTTTCGATATCGGTGATGCGAACCTGATTAACCTTGGCCGGTGAGAGGGCGTTTGCCGCAAATACCGAAGGTTCGTCGGACCATTCAATGATGTCGATCTTCTCGCCGCGGAGTTCACGGATGATTGCCTGCACTCGCGAACCTTTCATACCAACGCAAGCACCAACCGGATCAACGTCACGTTCGTTGGACATCACGGCAATCTTTGCGCGTTCGCCTGGTTCACGTACCGCCGATTTGATCACCACGGTTCCGTCGTAGATCTCCGGTACTTCCATTTCAAACAATCTTAAGAGCAACTCGGGAGACGTTCGTGATACTTCAACCTGCGGGCCTTTCGACTCCTTCGAGACGTTATTGATAACCACTCTAATTCGTTCGCCCTGGTTCCACTGTTCCCCGCGCGACTGTTGTGAACGCGGCAGAATCGCTTCGAGATTTCCGAGATCGACAATAATGTTTCCGCGCTCGAATCGCTTTACGTAGCCATTCACGAGATCACCGATCTTGTCGATGTACTGCTCGTAGACGTTGCTGCGAACCGCGTCACGGACCTTTTGAAAAAGGATTTGCTTCGCGGTCTGGGCGGCGATGCGGCCGAGCTCTTCCATCGGCAAGGGGAGCAGCAGCGCGTCGCCAAGTTCGACTTCATCGCCGGCGAGTTCCCGTGCTTCATCAATCGAGAGCTCAGTGGCCGGATTCTCTACTTCGTCAACGACAACCTTCGAAGCCGACAGCTCGATTCCTGTTTCAGCGTTCCAATCGACCTGGATGTCTTCGCCGGATTTGAACTGCTTTTTAGCAGCGGCGCGAACGGCCTCTTTCATGGCCTCGATCACCAGATCTCGTTCGATACCTTGCTCCTGGCAAAGTGCTTCGATGTTTTGTGCTATCGATGAACTCATTGAAGTCTCACTTCTCAGTGGCTCGGCGCAGGAGACTCCTCCGCGTCGTTGAGCCTATTCAGTTGTTATGACTGCTGATCGCAGTGTTTTTTAGTGTCCGCCGGTTCGGCGGAATTCCTCGTTAACGTCTACTTCCAGATTGGCCTTCTTGATCCAATCGAGTGGTACTCTGACTTGCCCATTAGTACGATCGTCAAACAGTACGTAGTCACCATCCACGCCCAGCAACGTCCCCCGAAAGTTCCTCTGACCGTCAACTGGTTGGCGAGTCTTCATCTTCGCCTGGCTTCCTACAAAGCGCTCAAAATCAGAGCGTTTGTAAAGCCCTCTTTCCAGTCCCGGGGAGGACACCTCCAACGTGTAGGCGGCGTGGATGAAGTCTTCAACGTCGAGAATTGTTCCGAGATGAACGCTGACATCGGAGCAATCTTCGTGGGTGACACCGTGCGGCTTATCAATAAAAACTCGAACTATTGGCCTGTTTTCGGGACCTGCCACTTCGGTATGCACGAGTTCCAGACCGTGGTCGATTGTCACTTGTTCAGCCAATTCATGAACGCGTTCGGCAATCGACTTTTCACCCATCGGCTAACCTCGGACTGGCCTCTCGTCCAAAAGAAAAAGTGGGCGCGAACCCACCGGACGAGACCCCGTGCTTCGAGCAAGCCGTGAATTATAGGGGAAGGTCCCTGTTGAGGCAACCGCACACGCAGGTATCTTCCGTCCGTTCAACCGTATCAGAATCAGGAGGATAACTTTCGCATTCCGATAGTTTGTATCCGGCGTATACTCATCCGCGTTTTAACCCTTGCATATACTTGAAACCTGTTCTCCCAAACGATCGAGTGTTTGGTTTTGAATCGCCCCGACCACTCCAGCCACAAGCTGTCGATTATGCTGTTGCCGGTCGTCGTGTGCCTCCTCAGCATAATCAGGGTGGGACAGGCAGTCGCGCAGAGTCCGCCCGTTATCATTAGCGAAACGGATTCCACCCGCGCGATTGCATTTGACTCAGTGACGTTCGTCAAAGAGCCTTTCCCGCTTTCCAGCCGCTTCGCCGCAGACGGTCGCACGCGCGTTATGGTCTTCGTATTAAACGTGCCTGTCTTACCCAGTGTGGAATCATTAGTCACCGCAGATGTTGAAACAGCAAATCACCAGCATCACCCGTTGATTGTAGAAAACGCTTTCAGTGTGCGGTCGCTTCCGTGGCTTACTGCACTGGTCGTGCGCCTGAACGACCAATTGAATGGTGCTGGCGATGTTCTGCTTCGGATTACGCATCGCGGCGTGCCCAGTAACAGGGTTCGAATAGCCATCGATAGCATTGGTGGAGGTCCGCCGGATGACGCAGGCGCTGGCCCAACTCCCGCACCACCCTACGTGATCCGTGGTCGGATCCATGTTGCGGGAGAAGGTTTTAGTGGAGTGTCGCTGACGTTGACGGGCGATCAAAATACAGCCGTGAGCACCGACGAGACGGGATCGTACTCGTTCGTTATCAACAGCTTTGGCAATTACACTCTCACTCCGACTAAACCGTTCTTTGATTTCACACCGGTCAACAAAGTATTCACTAACCTCAGCGGCAATCAGTTACAAACAGACTTCGCCGGTGTCAGGAGAATGCACACCGTCAGTGGCCGGGTTTTGAATGAGGTCGGTCAGGGTGTCAATGGCATCAACATAACAGTTCTCGATGAGAACAATTCAACGTTGCACACGACGACGACAAGCGGGGACGGCAACTTTGTTTTTCCTCTATTGACGGCAGGTTTCAATTTTACGGTCAGTCCTTCGGCCACCAATGTCCTGCAGTTTTCCAGTCAGACCATCACAAGCCTCAGTAGCAATCAACAACTGACCTTCGCTGGAGTTTTGCGCGAATACACAGTCAACGGGTCTGTTACCGGGACGAACAACACGAAGGTGAGTGGTGTTCTATTACGGCTTACCGGATCGCGAACAGGTTTCACGAGGACGGATGCTAATGGAAACTACTCTTTTATCGTAAAGGCGCTGGATAGCTTTACCGTTAGTCCTTCAATTGAACAGGATTTCTTCTCCTTCACTCCCGCTCAGCAGAGTTTTGCTCAAAATACGTCCGACAGGATAGTTAACTTCAATGCGTCTCCGATTTCTTTTCCGAATCCGCCGTACGTACTTGAGTTCGACGGTTCTCAAAAAACAGTCGATTACGGAAACTTCTTTCCGGCGTTTACAAATCTGGGCCACTTCTTCTGGGAATTCTGGGCCATGCCCGGTCCAAATGCCGGGGCCACTTATCTCATCTCTGATGGGTATGGCGGGGTGCACGCCATACTATTCGGCGTAGCGAATTTCAATACAAGCGAACCTGCGCGATATCAGTTGCTCGGAAATCTCAATGACGGCATCGCTAGTGGCGACCACATTTTCTACTTTGTTAGTGACCAGGGACCGGCCGTAAACGAATGGGGACACCTGGCAGTAGGGTGGGATGGTCAGAACATCATCACCTATTTCAATGGTGTTCCAGTTGGAAAGACTCCCTACAACAGACCACGGCAATCAGTAGGACCTGGCAACGGAAATGGTCGGTTATTGATCGGTGGTTCGGACCACAGCAACTTTCAAGGCCGTATCGCGCAGGTCCGCGGGTATGAAGGAACGAACCCAAGGGAGGTTCAATCTGTAGAATCGTCGTTTGCGCCCGAAACCGTTTTTACTCCTGAAGGAAACCTCCTGAGTTATTACTTCAGAGCCGCACCGCTTGTTGCGGACCTATCTCAGGGATTCATATCAGGAACGCACGTGGGTTGGCCGCGTGGCACCCGGGCGGGCATCCTTGGTGATTGTGGTCCATGCCCGCCGCCTCAATTCGTTCTGGATCCAACCGCGCCAAATTTCGTTACTAACACCCCTGCGCCGCCCGTGTCTGTTGTTAATGCACCTGCCACTCCAGCAAACGCGCTCGTGTTTGATTCGTTCTCGCGTGCCAATGCAACGTACACCTTCGGAAATCTTGGCGGACTTGGTTCTACAGAAACAGGCACGGCTGGTCCACTCACTTGGCAGTCACCACAAGGGGGGATGGATCGCAAACCATTCGGCATTCTAAATGGCGTCGGCGTTCTACTTGGTAACAACACGGCGTTAACGTGGGTGAATACCGCGACTCAAACGGGCAAGCTCGATATACGAGTCAGTCGGAAGCGTGGGATACACGGAAGTGGAACAAACACAGGTTTGAGTTTTCGCGTGATGGACGCGTCAAATTATTTCTTCGCGTACACAACCGACAGCATCCCGTCACCGAGTAACCAGTTCGTCACGGTCGGCTACTACTCGGGTGGTATACGGAATGTGCTTGCGAGTGTACTGGCGCCGGCAGATTGGACCACGCTTCGCATAGTGACAGGATCCGATGGTCTGATCCAGGTGGTTACTGATTCTACGTTGCTCTATTCAACGACCAACCCGATCCTGGCGAGTGCAACTGGCGCAGGTTTATTCAACAATGGACCCGGGCTCGGTCTATTAAATCGATGGGACAACTTCACGATCTTCAGAATAACGCCGTAACGAAGGGGAAGAGGGGAAGAGGGTAAGAGGCGTCTTTCTTTTCCCTTTTCCCTCTTCCCCTTTTCTCCTTTTTCTCCGTTTCTAGGCCAACTTTGACTTAACGATTTCACTCACGAGTTTCCCGTCTGCATTCTTACCTGCCAGCGCCGTCTGA